>JAISEQ010000111.1 GCA_031264045.1 Deltaproteobacteria bacterium | reverse complement strand
GAAAGCACCTGTATTTAAGCCAAATCCTCGTCATTTCGTGCAACAGTTGACTAAGCATTTTGACCTCTGAAAGGGTTAAGTGAGGAGTTTTCGCAGTGGAATCAATTTTAATGCAATTTCGCTTAGCAGACAATTTACACATTCATATTATGGTAATATTTTGTTTAGCAAAATAATACTTAAAATTAACATCGACAAATCTGGATGTAAATGCTCTGTGGCAATTACAAGTTATTTGCGCAAACTGTACCGGACAAAATATCTGCTCATTGTAGCCTGAGGGGCTGCAATGACTGATGGTTAGGACACTGCAATGTTAGCGCTGTCAGATAAATATTTATTCAGTGATGCTATGTTGAAAGATTTCCGTCAGCATCAGGATCTGGCTCCCCGAACGTCAGCATCTGTCGCCATCGCCAGTTTCGATCGGCATCGTCATGCCCGACAGCATCGCCGTCGGAAGGCGCTAATTTCAGGGAGAAAATGTCTTTTCCTGTTCAGGCGCCGGCAGATGAAACCCCCGGTGAACGGAAGGGAGGAATGCGGGTTCATGGAAAGCGCCGAAGAGTCCGTGGAGCAAGGTTGCGGCTCAGCTTTCATACGGATTACGTGCGAGAGAGAAGCCTCATTCTCAGGGACATTGCGGGAAGACGAGTACGTCGGCAGGCTGTTCCCGCAATGTTGCAATTCGTTTGATTGTGTTTATAAATCTGCCGATGCGGTCCCGGCAAGGATTTTTTTGAATTTTTTAAGCGATGCGTTTTACAGATTTTGTTAGAATTGAAACCAAAGGCCTTATGGAAGTTGGTCCCAATCCGTCGGATCTGTCACCGGGACCTTCGCGTCCGCGAAGTTTTCCCGTGCCGGGCAAACCGGAGCTCCGCCCCCCTTTGCGGGAGGCGGGGCTGGGAGTGCGGGAAGGAGGGTTCGCGCAGAAGCCGGAGGCTGATCCGTCCCGGCGGGATCAGCCGTGCACCATGCGGTTTAAGGACCGCACCGTGTCCTCGAACTGCTCGACCTGGTTGGTCAGGGACGTAGAGGCCTCGGCGGTGTGCTGTGCCACGGCGGCGTTGTCCTGGGTGACCTTGTCCATCTGGTTTACGGCGATGCTTATCTGGCTTATGCCCTGGGCCTGCTCGCGCGACGCCTCGGCAACTTCGTCCACGATCTGGGAGAGCTTCTCCACCTCGCCCCCCAGGGTGCGGAACTCCTCCGAGGTGGAGCGGACCAGATCCCCTCCCAGGCTGATGTTGTCTATTGTCTGAGCTATCAGCGAGGAGGTGTTCTTCGCGGCGTCCGCCGAGCGGATGGCGAGATTCCTCACCTCGTCCGCCACTACGGCGAAGCCCGCCCCGGCCTCTCCGGCCCTGGCGGCCTCGACTGCGGCATTGAGCGCCAGGAGGTTCGTCTGGAAGGCTATCTCGTCTATGGTCTTTATGATCTTGCCTATCTCGGAGCCGGACCGGGCGATGTTGTCCATGGCGCCCATCACCTTCTCCATCGACCCGGAAGAGCTGGAGACGGAGCCTGTCGCGAGCTCCATCAGGTTCTGGGCCTCCTTGGCGTTGTCGCTGTTTCGCCGTGTCATGGAGGATAGCTCCTCCAGTGCGGCGGAAGTCTCCTCCAGGGCTGCGGCGTTCTCGGCGGCGCCTTCCGCGACCTTCCGGGACGATCCCGACAGATCCCCCGAGGTGCTCTCGACCTCTTCGGATCCCGCGTTCAGGAGCATCACGATGTTTCCAACTGCGTTCGCGATGCTGTTCACGATGAGCCAGGAGAGAACGACGGTGAGAAGGATGCCCGTCACCGCGCCCGAGACTATGAGGAGCCATGCCTTGCCGACCGTCGCGACGACGCTGTCCGCGAAGCTGTAGGTCTTCTCGCTCATCGCCTGCGAGAGCCTGGTCATGGCGTCTATCATGCCGTCCCGCTCGGCCCCTCTGGACTCCGCGTTGTCGCGGACCACAATCATCTGCTCGCGCATGGCGGAGGCGCTGGCGCGGCAGGTGGCGATCGCCCGGGAGATGGCCTGGAGGGCATCGGCGCTCCCGCTGAGCGAGCGGTCCTGCTGGAGGACGGCCGCCGTCTGCAGGAGCTGGTCGGCCTCGTCGAGAGCCTTGTCCAGAAGTTTCGTGTCGGATGTGTAGAGCCCCTGGAGGAGGTCCGCGTAGAAGGATCCTCCCATGATTGACATGTTCTCGGTCTGGACCACCTCGTCGTAGGTGTGCCTGAGTTCGGCCGCCGGGGCGTGGCCGTCGAAAAGGGAGTTCAGCCTCTCCAGCATCGGCGCCTTGAACTTTTCCAGGGTCTCCTGGAAGTTGGAGTACGAGTCCCTGACCGCCGCCCAGTCCGTCTGGGAGTCAGAGACAAGCTTGGGCATCTGCCCGTAGGTCTCCTTGTAGGCCGAGTAGTGGCTCTCGGCCTGGCTCAGGTAGCCCAGGATCGCGGAGCCGGCCTCCTCCCCGGCCAGCCCGGCCCGGAGCTGGCCGAACAGCCTGTCGTTCTCGGCCGTCAGTTCCAGGGCCCGGTCCCAGGCCTTCCTGTCCCCGGACGCGGTGTATACCAGGACGCTCTGTCCCGTCATAGCCACGGTGTAGAGGAGCTGGGCCGCATGGTCGTTGTTGGGGACTATGTCGTTCCGGAGCGTGCGGGCGCCCCCGGTTATGGAGCGCAGCTCCACGAGGGTGATGGCGTTCAGTATTACGAATATCAGGCAGACTGCGGCGAATCCAAGGGCTATTTTCAGTTTGAGGGTCATGATGCGCACTCGCGACCGGACTCTTGTCGGCTGAAGGGCGGCCGGGGAAGGCCGCGCGGATGGGGATTTGGAGGGGGGAAACTTCAGGAAGGCGGGGGCGTCCCTGAGCGGTCGGGGGACGCGTCGGGGACGAAGGCGCGCCGCAGGTGCCAGGAAGCCCGCGAAGGCGTCTTGTGGCGCCGGCGTCAGATGTCCTTAGGATAAGTCTTTGGGGAAGGAGGGTGCGGCGGCATGAGGGGGCCGCAGCGGTCAGGAACGGAAGGCGGGCGCGGCTGCGCCTTGAGGTTCGGGGCTCGGTAAGTGCGGGGGAGAAGGCGGGGAAGCGGACTTCAGGAAGACGGAAGCGGACTTCATGAAGGCGGAAGCCGCCTGCTGGAAGGCGGAAGCTGCCACGGGAGTGGCCCTCGGATGGGGAGGGGGCGCGGGGCGCGGGGAAGGACCGGATACGACCGTATCCGGGAAGAGGCACGGTGGTTTGGGGGGAGCGGGGCTTAGGGGCCGACCGCCGGAAGGAGGCTGGGTTGTGAGAGGTCCCGTACGGGGAGAGAAGGCTTAAGGCGGGGGGTACAGGCAGGCCGGGCTGCCGCCGAAGGCGGCAGGCGGGAGCCGACGTCACGGCCAATGCCGGGATGGGACTATTATACTCAAACGATGCGTTTTATACAGTAAAAAATTGAAGGAGGGTTGAAAATTTAAATTCGGTTCACGCCTCCAGGCCGTTGGCGGGAACATGACTGTTTTTGCCAATGATAACTGACGCTTAGCTTGACGGCGATGTCAGTTTCCCCGTATGTCTCCGGGAGGTCTCCGGGTGAGTTGCAGGCGGACGGGAAGCACGGGGGCGGGCGGGCCTGCGGGCAATTCGCGCGGCTGGTTTTTCCGGCCGCCGCACCCCTCCGCCGCGTTCCCTTCCGGGCCCGGGGGGAGCTTGGCCTGCGGGCCGCGTCTCATGCGTCCTCCGGTCTCCCGGCGGGAGACGGGCTTCCCGGCGGCGCGCCGCTTCCCCGCTGCGCCTTCCCCCCCGTCCCGCCGCCGCCCTCCCTCTCCGGGCCTGGGGAGCTCCGCCCGGCGCCGGAAACGAAAGGCCCCGCCGTCTTGCTGCGAAGGCGGCGGGGCCGGAAAGACTTATGGGGGCCGGAGCGGAGCCCGGTTCGGGGCGTCAGCCGGGGAACTGCCTGAGGCATCTGGTGTCGCCGGAGTAGAAGCGGCCTATGTAGTCCAGGCGGTACTTGAGCATGGCCATTCGGTCCACGCCGATGCCGAAGGCGAACCCGCTCACGTCCTCGCGCTCGTAGCCCACGTAGGCGTAAAGCGCCGGGTCCACCATGCCGCAGCCCAGGACCTCCAGCCAGCCGGAACCCTTGCATATGCGGCATCCCCTGCCCCCGCAGCTCACGCAGGCGATGTCCACCTCTGCGGAGGGTTCGGTGAAGGGGAAGAAGCTGGGACGGAGCCTTATCTTCGTGGACTCCGAGAAGAACTTCCTCGCGAACTCCGAGAGGACGCCCTTCAGATCAGCCATGGTGATGCCCCTGTCCACGACGAGACCCTCGATCTGGTTGAACATGGGGCTGTGGGTCAGATCGTCGTCTCGCCTGTAGGTCTTGCCGGGCACCACTATCCAGACAGGCGGCCTGGTCTTCTCCATCGTCCTGATCTGGACCCCGGAGGTGTGGGTGCGGAGAAGCAGCCCCTCCTCCAGGAAGAGGCTCTGCTGCATGTCGCGGCTGGGGTGATCCTTGGGGAAGTTCAGGGCCTCGAAGTTGTAGTAGTCCGTCTCGACCTCGGGGCCTTCGGTGATGGTCAGGCCCATCTTCTCGAAGATGGCGCAGATCTCGCGGGAGGTCCTGGTGATGAGGTGCGTGGAGCCCACGGGGACCCGGCGTCCGGGGAGGGTCACGTCCAGCATCTCCCCGTCCTCGGGGGCCGAGGCGAGCCTTTCCCCGGCTCCGGCGAAGGCGGAGCTGATCATCTCCCGGAGCTCGTTCAGCGCCTTGCCGGCCTCGGGCCTCTCCTGCTTGTCGAGCTTCCCCATCAGCCTGGATGTTTCGCCCAGGGCTCCCTTGGAGCCCAGGTACCTGACGCGCGCGCCCTCCAGCTCGTCCGCCGAGGCGGCGGAGGCGAAGGCTGCCAGGGCCTCCTCCCTGAGGGTTTTGACCTTCTCCAGGAACTCTTGGGGGTTCATAGGATTAATCCGCTGTGCGTCCCCGTGCCGGGGCACGGGGACCCTGCCGTCCCCGACCCGGCGTCAGCCGGCTTCGGCCCCGAGTCTCAAGAGGGGGAGCCGCGGAACGGCGGACAGGGGCGGCGGCAGAAGAAAGGCCGCCGAAAACGATGCGGGATCATTTCGGGCGGCCGGGGATATGGGCGTCAGGCTCTGGGGGCCTGCCTGGCCGGAAAGGCATCGGCTCCCGGCGGGCCTAGGGCCCGGAAGCTCCGGATCCCGAGGGATCTGGCGGCCTTGAGGCCCGGAAGGGAAAGGAAGTTCCGCTTCCTGCGGCTCCGGTTCAGTGGGTACGGGCCCGGACGTCCGCGAGTCCCGGAAGCCCCGCCGGCCGGAGGGGCCGAAGCCGGAGGCCTGGGCTAGGCCGCCTGGACCTGGGCCCGCGCCTGCGCCACCAGGGTCACGAAGGCCTCGGGGTCCTTGGCCGCGATGTTGGATAGCATCTTCCGGTTCAGCGTGACGCCGGCCTTCTTGAAGATGTCCATCAGGACCGAGTACGAGGTGCCCAGGGACTTGGCGGCCGCGCTTATGCGGGCGATCCACAGGCCCCTCATCTCCCTCTTCCTGGCCTTGCGGTCGCGGTAGGCGAAGCACAGGCCCTTCTCCACGCCCTCGCGGGCGCTCCTGTACAGGACCCGCCTGCCGCCGGTGAAGCCCTTGGCGAGCTTCATGTACTTCTTGTGACGCTTCTTGGTCTGGATTCCGCCGGTTACGCGCATCGGGAAGTCCCCTCCTGTCTAATTCGATAGCCCCGATCAGGCCCCAAGGTAGGGGAGGAGCTTCTTCACGGACTTGACGTTGGCCGAATTCACGAGGGACTTCGACCTAAGGCCTCTTTTCTGCTTGGTGGTCTTGGTAGTCAGGATGTGCCGGGCGTAGGCCTTGTTGCGGCGGATCTTGCCGGAGGCCGTGGCCCTGAAGCGCTTGGCGGCCGCGCGGTTGGTCTTCATCTTGGGCATCGTGGGTAACTCCGAAGGGCGCACACGGGCGCTTTGGTGCTTTCCGGGGCGGGCGGCCCGTCCCCGGTACGGTCTTGGGAATCTAGCACAGGGCCTTCCGGCTGTCAAGAACCTTCGCGGGGTTTCCGGCCCCCCCGGAGCCGCCACGCGGCACCTGCGGCGTCGCGGCGCAGATCCTGAAAAATCGGACTTTTCCCCGATAATTTCAGGGCGTCAGCCTCAGGACGTTCTCCGGTTTCGTCGGCGGGGCGGCGGGGGGCGCCGATCGCATCGGGGGGCAGGGGACCGTCTTGACCCTATCCCGGACAGGGTTTCCCTGCGTCCCGCGCCCGATGACCCGGGCCAAAGCACCTGATCCGTCTGCCGCCGTCCGAGGAGGAGGCGAGTCAAAGAGGCGAAGAGCGGTTTGCTGAGGTGAGGTTTTTAAGGTAGCGTCCAGGCATTAGGAGGGCCAGGCGCCATGCCGGACAGGAATGCCCAAACACCCGATGACTTTACCGGCGTCTCGGCCGGCGCCTGGGAACAGGACGGAGAGGCGGCGCCTGCGGACATGCCCGCCGGGGGTGCGCTGGCTCCCGAGTTGACTTCGACGCTCAAATTGATTAAGGATCAAAGGATCGATTGAAGTCGATGTCCGCTCAGCTGGCGATGTTGTCCGCCCAGCAGGAGAGGTTGGCAGACCGATTCAAAATTTCTCTGTGGGAAGTGGCTATTATTGCAGCAATTATCCTAGTGTTATCTTCTTATATCCTCAAAGGCAAGTTCAACACACTGGAAGCCAAGGTTGACGGGTCAGACACCAGGATGACCGGGTTAAACCCCCATGCGGCTTGCGGCACCCCGGCCCATGAAAGCCGCTGCATGCAGCGGGCTGCATGTCGCGGCGTCCCCGGTGCAGGGGCACCGGAAAACCTTTCATGCATAATTCTCATTTCAGCATTATATAACCACTTTTGTGCATTAGCTGCGGAAGTTGGGCCTCAGGCAATGACGTATGCGCCGTCGAGTCCCGATGTCTCGGGGAGCTGCCGCGGCTCCGGAAGTCTCCTGTCGGCCGGGACGCGCCCGACGGCCCCCCTCCGGTCCGCGATTCCCACGCGGAACCCAACTGCGGGCTGGATGTCCGGGACTCGGAGGAAGGCTGCGGGGCCGCCTCTCCCCCTCAGGGAACGGTGAGGTCCGTCCCTGACGCGGGCCGCTCCTTTCACCGTCTTCGGGGAGCGAACGGATACGGCACGGGAAGCCCTGACTGAGCTCGCAGGCCGGATCCGGGGGAGCCGGGTTCGGGGCCGTGCCCCGGTTCCGCCGGGTAACGCTAGTCCTCCGAGACGGCTCTCGCCCGCTCGAGGCGGGCGTTGAGGATTTCGACGAGCCAGTCGGGGATCTTGACAACCTTTCCCTCAAGGTTCACGGTGGCGTGCAGGGTGCGTCCCGAGACGTGGAGCTTCGGGCTCCCCTCCAGGTAGAGCTGGTAGTCGAAGCGGAAGCTCGCGTTCTTCACCTGGGAGAGCCAGCACTCCACCCTGATGAGGTCGTCGTACCGGAAGGGCAGGTAATAGTGGGCCCAGGCCTCCGTAAGAGGGGTCCTTATGCCCTTCTCCTCAATCTTCGCATAGGGGAAGTCGAGAAGTCTCAGGTACTCCCCGCGGCCCTGCTCGAAGAAGCGGAAGTAGTGCGCGTTGTTCACGACGCCCATCAGATCCGTGTCGGCGTAAAGGACCCTGTAGCGGGTAACCGCCTTGAAGTGTCCGTCCTCTATGATGAAGTCAGTCGTACCCGTCATCAGTGGTTTCCTTTTCAGGGCCGCCAGTTAACTTATCCTGTCTTCCCGTGATTTGGAAGCTTAGAGAGAGAAAAGTATCTTCCATGGCTTGGTTTGCCGGTTCAACGCGTGTCCGTCACCTTGAATGGCATGTATAATACGGCATTCACATATTCAAGTTATGTTCAGAGATTCCCCGTGGCCTTCGGCGCTGCGGCCGTTCCGCCAGATCGTGAGCTGGCTGTTCCTGCGGACCAGCCGTCCGGCCCGGCTCCGTCCCGCCCCTGTCCTGCCCCGCCCGCCTATCCCTTCTCCGGGCCGAACAGGAGCCTTCCCAGGCTGGGGCCGTCCGGCACCATGGTCCCGGCCTTCAGCGCCTCCTCCTCGGAGTAGCCCGCCGCGCCGGAGCGGGCGGGGTTCCTGCTGTCATAGAGGATGAAGGGCACCGGGTCGGCAGTGTGGGTCTTGATCGACACGGGGGTGTAGTGGTCGCAGGAGCAGAGAGCCCTGAAGTCCCCGTAGGAGGGGAGGGCCTCGAGGATCGGGCCCACTATCCTGGCGTCGAAGGCCTCTATGGCCCGGATCTTCGCGTCCAGATCCCCCTGGTGCCCGCACTCGTCCGGGGCCTCCAGATGCACCAGGGCAAGATCCCTGGTCTTCAGCGCTTCCAGGGCCGCGGACACCTTGCCCTCGAAGTTGGTGTCCAGCCAGGCCGTGGCGCCGGGCACGGTCAGCGGGTCCAGCCCGGTGGCCACCGCCAGACCACGTATCAGATCCACTGCGGAGACAGAGGCCCCGGTGATGCCCCAGCGCTCGGCATAGCTTTTCACCTTCGGGGTCCGCCCCTGGCCCCAGAGCCAGATGGAGTTCGCGGGGTTCCTGCCCCTGGCCTTCCTCGCGGCGTTCACCGGATGGCCGTCCAGAATCCCCCATGATGCCCGGACCAGTTCCGCCACGGGCCCGTACCCCGGATCGTCCAGGATGGAGTCCACCTCCCGGTCCCGGCGGTCGTGGGGCGGCACCGAGAGAAGGCCTTCCGGGGCCCCCGGCCAGATCAGGATGTGGCGGTAGCCCACCCCCCGGTGAACGCCCATGCCCGGAAGAAGGGGCAGCTTCCCGGCCAGCTCGGCCACCAGGACGCCCGCGTCCTCCCCCGACACGTCCCCCGCCGAGTGGTCCAGCATGACGGTCCTGCCGCCCTCGTGCCCTAGGGTCCCGAGGTTCATGCGGAAGGCCATGTCGCCCTCGTCCAGCTTCAGCCCCAGGGCGGCGGCCTCCAGGGGCCCCCGGCCCGTCAGCACCCCCTTCGCGCAGTAGCCCATGAGCGACATGATGGCCACGTCCGATCCGGGGGCCATGCCCTCGGGCACGGTGGCGCAGCGGGCTATCATGCCCTCCCGCGCCAGCCTGTCCAGGTGAGGCGTGCGGGCCTTCTGGAGGGGGGTAAGCCCTCCCAGGGACTCCACGGGGCGGTCCCCCATGCCGTCGCCTATGAGGATCACGTATTTCATGTTGTGTAGAGAAAGCCTTTCGGGGGCAGGTGCCCCGGGAGGTTATCGGCGGACCGGGATGGCGGGGCGTGCCGGTCCCGCGAAGGCGTCCGGGGCCCGCCGGGCGTCCCGGGCCCGGAAAAGAAATGAAGTTAGCACTTTTCGGGGTCGCATTCAAGGACGGAACTGGACTTCTTCAAGCCTTCCGGGATTCGCGCCCGAGGCTTTCGGCGCCATGTCCGGTCGCTTCCGTCCGGCTTCCGGCCGCCGGCACCTCTTCCCGGGACCTCCAGGAATGCTCCGGGGCCGGGCGGGGCGCCGCTGAACTTCCGGGTGCCGTGGCGCGGCGAACAGGCCGCCTTCCCTTTCACCCATGGCCGGTCCCCTCCGGCCGCGGCCCCGCGGGGCCTCCGACCGGTCCCGCTCATCCGGATCCCGTCCCCGCCCGCCGCCCGGGGTGCCGTCCGCCGCGTCTCCCGGCGCGCTCGCGGCCGCGACTGTCCTGCGGCGCGGCCTCCCCGGGAACTCCGTCGCCGTGGCGCAGTTTCCCTCGGGATTCAGGGGGATGGCACGGGTTTTACGGAGACTGGCCTTCGGGACAGCGACGGCCAGGCGACGTCGATGGCCCCGCCTCGTTAGACGCGCACTCCCTCTCCTCGCGGACGCTCCCGTCAGTCCGGACAGTCCGGACAGTCTGGAGGGCCCTGGCGGCCGGTAGCCTCCGGGAAGCGGGCGGTGCGCGGCTCCCCTGAAACTGGAGCCCCCGGCACCGTTTCCGGGAGGATTTTCAAGGGACGTTGCGGACGGGGACCGCGAGCCGCAAATGCAAGATGCGGCCACGGTGCCTCTCTTCCGGAGCGGCGCAAGGCGTGGTTGCACGGTCTCCGCAGGATGGATGCGGATGACGCGAAACTCAACAGCCGGTTTGGTCTGAACATATTTTGATGAAGGCAGTTGGACTTTGCTGAAATGGAACAGTTTTCGAAATATTGATGGGAAAGCATTCTGTGTCAAATTCTTCAGCCTAAATCTTGAAATCCCAAAGCCGTGGCAATTTGCTGCGTGTTGCCGATGCAAGGCTGAGTTCCGCTTTGTCTGATGTAGCGAAACAACTCATACAGTGGTCTGACGCAATAATTGACGTGTGAATTCTGTGAGGCCTCTCGATAAAATTTTTTAAGGTAACTTCTTCTCAACTTTTTCCGATTGCTGTTCATGGGGTAAAGTAGTGAAGGACTGCTGGTCGCTTCATGTGATGGCACCAGTGGCTCAGCATCATGCCAGGCTCAGAAACTGTCTCCTGATAATATTTTTGGAGAGGCAACTCAGCTGCCTTCCGGGAGGTCTGGAACGCATTTTCTGAGGAACTGGGAGTGTCCGGGGACATCATCGTGAGGGTGACTGGGAGAACTGTATCCGCATCAAGTCAAAGAATGCATGAGGTATGAGAATTGTCCATAACAGAAAGTGACATGTTGATATCCTTCACCGTTACCATAGCCACGAAGGAGGCTGACGGTACGTCCATCCTTTCAGGACGTGACTTTTCAGAATATCGCGATTACATCATCTGTTGAGTATCTGAATTGATAACACGCAAGTTTAAAATTTAATGCAAATCATAAGATTTGTTAGGCGATATTTGAGGTGCCCTCCAAAGCTTGGAGGACGCCGTTCTAGTACTGGAGCGACTCCTCGTCTCGCAGACCTTTGTGTCAGAGAACGCCCGGCTGAAGGTGGCCAGCTGGTTTTGGCCTTGTTCTTGGTTCCGTCGGTGAAAACGTCTTCGCAGTTCAGGAATCCGTCTAATCGGATACCGTGATGAAGAATTCCTTAATGTAACCGTCAAGTTCCCCGTCGAACGGCACATGAATCTTGATGCGGCGCCGCAGTCAGATTTCCTGCCATCGGAAACGAAAAATATGGAGACGCAGTCCATCAATGCCTCATCTCTTTTCTCGGTAGATATTATGCCCATGATGCAGTAACATATCGAGATGTCCGGCATAATCTCCGCAGGGAAGTCAGGTGCTTCCGTCATGCTTCAGGTGATTGAAAGTTTGGTCTTGAAATATTGCACAGAAACCGGCAACGAATCGCACCAATCTGTCGTTGGGAACGAAACTTTTGTGGTCTGGCGGCAAAAGCGAACTGTTCTGCTCATGTTTTCCTTTGCTCTCATATTTCATCTCAGAGGCGATTGCCTGTCATATGATTAAATAATGTCTGATTATGTTCTTGTTGCCGGTAAGATTTTTGAAGAAATCAAACAGGATCTCATCAGCAATTCTTGCGCCAGTATTTTAAATCAAATTCCGTACAAAATCTTCATAGTCAAACATTATTCAGCCTCGATTGAGTGGCTGAGATTGTATGATTCAGTTGGTTGCATCTGAGTCTCGCGCTTCCTCTCTCCTGGAATAGTTGCGGCAGACCGCTGGCAGCAGTTCGAATATTCCCCATTAAGGAGGGGGACGCACCGCCTCTTCACTTGTCATTCTTGACGGGATTATCTCGTCAGGCGGAAACGTAAATCGAAATCCGCTGGACAGGTTCTCCCGGTGGCGCTCTTCGGGCGGATTCGTCCGGCTTTCCCGGGCCATGTGCGTCCGGCTGTGACCGGCAGGGGAGAGCCTTCGGGACCGATCAGCCGATCAGAGGTGCGGCCCGGCCTTGTCCGAGTCGCGTGAAGGGCGACGACCAGCTGCGGGAGAAGCGGCGGCCCGGTTGCGGGGGCACCGGGCGCCGCTTGTTCCTGTTCGGCTATTTCCTCTCCTGGCCGGCTTCCAGGGCCGCCATGAGCAGCGGGGTGTAGATCCCGCCTATCTTCGCGGTCTTGAAGTCCCTCCAGGCGGCTTTCTCGCGGATGGACTTCTTGTACTCGCCCAGGGAGAGGAGGCGGGTGTTGCCGAAGTCGCCGGGCTCCGCAACCCAGAGCTCGTCCGTCCTGAAGACCTTCTTGTCGAGAAGCAGGGCGTTCGCCGAGGTGATGATGAGCTGGGTGCGGGACTCTTCGGAGCAGGAGTCCAGATAGTCGCTTATGAGGGATCTCGCCCTTATGGGGTCGAAGGCCGCGTCGAAGAGGTTTATGAAGTAGATTTTAGGTCCCGGTCCCGCCATGATGTCGTGGGCGCTCATGAGCGCGACCAGTGTATGCTTCTCCTTCTCGGAGGCGAAGGGCCTGGGGATGGGGAAGTAGTCCCATGACCCGCGCGGGTCGTAGGGGAAGAGCTTCAGGAGTTTCGTGTCGTGGAAGGTCCTGTGGCGGTAGTAGACCTCGAAGGAGCCGTCCCCGGACAGCTGCCGGACCATCCAGTCGCCGAACTTGCGCGTCCCGCCCTCCTCGATCTCCCTGTGCACGGGCGAGTCCGGGGGCACGGTCCTGGCGTCGAGCCGTGCCCCGTAGGAGTTCTTGTCCACGAGTTCTATGAAGTCGTGGAAGGTCCTGGACTCGGTGGACCCCTCGTCCGAGACGGGCCGGTGGACGTAGCTTTCCTGGCCCGTAACGTGCAGGACGTCCCGGAACCACCGGTAGACTTCACCGAAATGCTCGCAGCCGTCCCTCACCGCGTGTGGCAGGAAGAGGAGGCTCTTGGGCATGCCCCGGAAGAGGGTCTTCAGGGCCTCCTGCTCCTCGATGGAGCGGTGGAGCTTGAGCTTCTTCTTCCGCCTCTCGAAGAGGAGGGTCTTCTGGCCCTTCCCGCTCCTGATCAGCTTCTCGCTGACCACGACGTCCTTCACGGCCATGAACCCGTAATGCCAGGCCCAGTCGCCCGCAACGAAGTCAGCCCAGATCTTAACCGGCAGTTCGCGGGCTTCCGAGAAGTTGTGGAAGGTGTAGAGGTTGAGCGAGTTTACGAGCGAAGGCGACTCGGTCACCAGCTGCTTGAAGAACCTCAGGGTCCGGGCGAAGTTCTCCGATCCTGACCCCTCACCCCCGAACACTGCCGCCAGGGGCAGTATCCTCTTCTTCACGTGGGGGTGCGGGGGCATCTTTTCGCCGTACCTCCTCCCCGAACTCGCAATCATAGAGTAGACGGTCTTGTCCCTGAAGGAGAAGAAGTTCTCTACCGTGAGCTTGAGGAGCATGGGTTCTGGCTGCCGTGCCCCCCGGAGGGCCCGCGTGAGGCCTGAGGCGGATGATGTTCCGCCAGGGCCGCGTGCCTCTGCTCGGAGGGCGGTCCGGCACTGCGGCCGGACTGGTTGACGGTTGCTCGGGGTGACGTCCTGGAAAGCCGAAAGATCTGCCGGGCCGGGAGACGTTTTGGCCGGCGTCAGGGAAGTCCGGGGGCCTCGCACGGGAGGGCGGATGCGGGGCGTCGAAGGGCCGGATGCCCGGAGGGTTCCGGGGGGATTCCCGGAGATCGGAAGCCGGTTGCCCGGAGGATGCAGGGCGGATGAGGGAAGGATGCGTGGCGGAAGTGTTGGCCGGATGCCGACCTGCAGCCGTCCGGATGACCGCCGGCATCCCTTCGGGGGAAACGGGCGTGTCGGGGGGACAGTTTTCAGGCGGCCGCGCGGCGGCCAGGATGCATGGAAAAACTGGCGAGTCTGAAATTCTGTATTTGGTTTTGGCTTCCGGCAATACTTTTCCCGCAGGACTTCCCCAGGATATGTCCCCCCGGCCGGGGGAGGCGCATGCCTTCTCCGCGCGAGCGGCGCCAGGTCTTTGGAGGCTCGGAGGATTCTGGCAGGAACGGCGCGGGGACAGTGCCGCCTGGCCTCGGGGGGAGACGGCTTAAGGTTGCCGGATTGCCGGATGCGGGTATCTGGTATTGGTGGCCCCCTGGCCTCACGGGCGCGGACGGGGGCGGGGACAGGGAGGAATGGGGAAGCGCCGCGGCCTGGAAACGGGAATGAAGGCGGGTGAGGCTGCGGAGAGGCTCCGGCCCGGACAGGTGCGGGCCCCGGGCGGAAGGGTTCCGTCCGGCCTGTCGAG
>JAISEQ010000108.1 GCA_031264045.1 Deltaproteobacteria bacterium | reverse complement strand
CTCCAGGATCGCCCCGGCGCCCGCGCGGTCGCCCATCTCCTCCAGGACAGCGGCTAGCTCGGTCCCCGAAGCGGCGGCGGAGGCGTGCGCCCTGCCCAGCACCCTCTGCCTGGCCCGGTAGACCCGCTCGAAGGCGTCGCGGGCGGCGGCAAGCTCGCCCCTGGACCTCATGGCCCCGGCCACGGCATGTTCGGACTCGAGGGTGTCCGGATGGTCGGCGCCCAGGGACGCCCTGCGGGCGTCGAGCACCTTCCGGTCCAGTTCCGCCGCCGCGCGGGGATCGCCCAGCTCCATCGTGACGGACGCGAGATTCGCCTGCGCGGCCAGGGTGTCCGGGTGGTCGGGGCCCTTTATACGTTCCAGCGTCCCCGCCACCCGCCGGAGAAGCTCGCGGGCCCGGCCCGCCTCGCCAGTCCCGTGCAGGGCCATGGCCAGGCCGTTCAGGGCGGACGCCATCTCCAGCGCCGCCGCCTCCCGGGCGCCGTCGCCCTCCGGGGGGGCGGACCCGCGCGGAGCTCCCGGAGCTCCCGAAGAGCCCGGGGATCCGGGAGCCGCTTCCCCGCCCAGGACCTCCAGCTGTTCGCGGTAGAGCCCGGCGGCGGAGGCGAACTCGCCCAGATCGAGCTCGGCCGAGGCGAGGGAGCTCCTGGCCTCCCTCGTGTCCGGATGGGCTGCCCCGAGCGTCCTCTCGCGGACCTCCAGCACCCGCCTCCAGAGATCCCTCGCGCCTCCGGTGTCCCCCAGCGCCTCCCGGACCGCCGCGAGATCCGCGGCTGCGCCGACGGTCAGGGGATGATCCGGGCCGAGCGCTTCCGTGCGGGCCTGAAGCACCCTCCCGTAGACCTCCGCCGCCGCGGCCGGATCGCCGGACCCGGCGCTGGCGGCCCCGAGGGCCGCTGCCGACTCCAGCGTGAGCGGATGGTCCCGGCCCAGGAGCCCGCCCCGGCCCTCGAGCACTTTGGCGAAAAGCTCCTTCGCCTCGGGCGCTCCGCCCGAGGCGTACATTGCCCCCGCGAGGTTCTGGGCGTAGGCGAGCGCGTCGAGGTGCCCCTCGCCTATGACGTCCGGCGCGCGGCGGAGGACCTCTTCCAGTATCTGGCGGGCAGACGACGCGTCGCCCGCGTGGAACAGGAGCACGGCCAGATCGTTTGCCGCCCTAAGCGTCTCCGGGTGCCCCGGGCCCAGCGCCCCGGAAGCGGAGTCAGCCGTTTCGGCCAGGATCCTCGCGGCCTCGGCGTGGGCCCCTTCCCGGAGAAGAGCCGCGGCGAGCGAGCGGCCTAGCGAGACCGTCTGAGGATGGGACGCCCCCAGGATCTCCCGCGAGCGGTCCTTAAGCGCAACCAGGGCGGCCGAGGCGGAGATCTGCCCCCCGCCGGGACTCTCCGCCGGGGACTGGAGCCTGGCCGCCGTCTCGGCCGCGTAAATCGCCTCTGGGGAGTCCGGACCCAGTTCAGCCGCCAGGGCCGCCGAGCCGGCCCGGGCCGTCTCGCGCGGACTTCCGGGCGCACCGGAGACGGCCGGCGTTCCCGCCCCTGCCAGCGCTCCCGCGCCGGCTTCGGCTCCGTCCCCGGCTGTCCCTACGTCCTCTTCCGCCTCGCGGGCGGCACGGATCAGCGCCGCCTGAGCCCCTGGCGTTCCCGCGCCGCAGGCCTTGTCCAGGACGGCGGCGAGGGCGGTCCATGCCTCGGCCGCGCGTCCGCGCAGGCCCGCCTCGGAAAGCCTCTCGGCTTCCGCCAGAAGGGCGGCGGACTCAGTACCGGCGTCCCCGAAGGCCCAGCGGGGCCGGTAGAGGCCGGTTCTGTTTGAAGCATCGGGCAGGACCGTCCCGGCTTCCCCCGCAGTCCCCGCGTCTCCGGCCGCCGGACCGCCGGAAGCGGTCCCCGCGTCTCCAGCGGTCCCCGCGTCTCCGGCCGCCGCACCGCCGGAAGCGGTCCCGGCGTCCCCGGCGGTCCCCGCGCCCCCGGCCGCCGACCCCGGGGAGACCGCCCGCCCGCATGGGCCCGCAACCTCCTGCGAAACGGCCGCGCCCCCCATGACGTCCGGAACTCCGGACGCCGCCGCGGTCTGGGAAAAGAAGACCTCCGCGTTCAACAGCAGGCAGAAAGCAAGCGCTGCCGGCAGAATTATCGCGGCGGACAGGGCCGACGGCTCATGTCCGGAACGATCTCTTGCGTCCTCCGTCATTTGCTGAATCCCCCAGGGTCCATCTCCATCCGCCGCAAGCGATCCTGACCGGACGAGAGACTAAGCGGTCAGCGAATCTCGCGGTTCTTCAGCGCCGGGCCGCAGCCGGTGCCGGGCCGTCGTCCCCGGCGGTTCCAAACCGGAGTCGCCTGCCGTCGACGGGGGACTCCGGGCCGTTCCGGGCGCATCGTCCGATGCCCGCCCGACCCGCCGGCGCACGTCTCGAGCAGCCAGGCAGCCCATGAGCCGTCGGCCGGCCGCCGTGCTCCCGAAACAGACCGGCCGCCCGCGCGGCCGCCGGGCCGGTGCCGGACGGCGGAGCCGGGGGTGAGCCGCCCGTGCGCCTGCCGGAACATATGGACCCGGAGAAAGGCAGGCGCGCTGCCGATTGGCGTGAACGCGTTATCCCGACAGGGATATCACGCCGGGTGCTTTGAGTCAAGGGAAGCTTGGCCGTCCGGCCGTCGACCGGAGGGAAGACCGGCGGACCGGACGCCCCGGAGCGTTCGGGCCGGAATCCCGGCGTCGGCCTGCCGCCGTCAGGGCCGTTCCCGGCCGCCGCGGGCGCCCGGTCCGGCGGACGCGGCGGCCTCCCGACGGCTGCCCCCGGGATCCTCAGGCCCGCGGGCCCGTTCCGCCGGTTCGCGGCGGAGAGCCCGCCGCGCCCCGGAAAGCGAGCGGCGGATCGATAGCGTCAGGGGGTGCGAGGACCCGATCTCCCTTGCCGAAAACTCGGCGAGCTCCCCGAGCAGGGCCGCGCCGCCCTCTGCTTCGCCACGGGCAAGCATGAGCGTTGCGACGGTCTGGGAGGCGTAAAGCGTCTCCGGGGAACCTGACCCGAGGGCGGCCGCGAGCCCGTCGCGGGCCCTTTCAGCCGTCTCCCGCCCGAAGCGGTCCCCCTCTCCGGAGTCCGCGAGCGAGCGGATCTCCCGGCTCAGGGCCGCGAGCGTCCTGGGATCACCGGGGCCCCAGGCGGCCTCGGCCTCCGAGGAGAGCCTCCCCCAGGCCTTGGCCGCCCTGCGTCGGGACGGGGTGTCGGACAGGCCTTCAGCCAGCTTCAGCATGGCGTCCATCTCGCCGCCCAACCTGCCGAAGGGCCAGGGGGGCCTGCAGAGGGCAGGCGACCGGGCGGGATCCCCGGCGGGAGGTTCGTCCCTGACGCCGTCGGGGACGTCTCCGGCGACCGCCGGCGCCCCGAAGGCCAGAAGGATCCAGACGGCCGCCGCCCAAGCTCCGGAGAAGGGAAGTGTCCGGACGCCCGCAGCCGGACGGGAGGGCGCGGCGGCGCAGGGGCCGCAGGTCATCTCCAGACGCCCATGACGATGAAGGGCGCCCAGAAATACGGGTGCGAGAAGCCCCCTCCCACCCAGCGGGGAGCGGCCGCCGGCGCCCCGCCGGGCGCGGAGCCGCCCGCCCTGATGCCGCTTCCCCTGGTCCCCGCGAGGGCCGTTTCATCCGAAACCTCCCGGGCGGCGTCCGGCCTGCCCCGCCCCGCGGCATCGGGGGACAAATCGCCAGGGCTGTTTTTCCCGGGGCCCCCGGCCGATGCCGTCTCCCCAGCCCGGTCCCCCGTTCCGGCGCCAGCGGCGCCCCCCCCGCCTCCTGAGCCCGTCCCGCCCGCGGCGCCTCCCCCGCCCGCCTCGCCCGCGGCGGCCGGGCCGGCGGGGGAGGGACGGGCCACAGAGGTGGTGTCCCGCATGACCATGAGCTGCGCGCCCTGGAGCGCCCGCGCCTTGTCGAGACCCTCGACGTATCTCAGCCTGTAGAACTCCCGCATGAGCCCGGCGGTCGACCGGTCCTCCACGGGCCACAGCGACGCCAGCACGGCGGCGGCCCCGAGCCGCTGGACGACCTCGCCGAAGCTCTCGACCTCCATCCCGTCGCTGCGCCTGGTGGCCGAGGCCGTGTCGCAGGCGGAAAGGGTCAGGAGATCCAGACCCCTGAAGTCCAGATCCGGTCCGGAGGCAATCTCCCTGAGGCTGAGCGTGGTGCCGTCCCCCAGGAGGAGCACCGTGTTCCTGTGGTTTGCGGGATCGAGCCTGAAGTGGCTCGCCACGTGGATCACCGGCGCGCCGGAGGAGAGGCTGCGGGACAGGGCCTCGCGGGTGAACTCGGCGTCCAGGCTGAACTCCCCGGCGAGCACCCCAGTTCCCGGAGTGCCGGGGCCGTCCGCGCCCACTATGCCGACTATCTCCTCGGCCACGCCGGGGAGGGCCGGAAAGCCCGGGTGCCCCTCGGTGACCCCGAGGGCCCTGGCGGACGCCCCGTCCCCGGGGGATTCAGCTCGGAGCTTGTCCACGGACGACTGGGTGAAGATCGCGGTGGGATAGCTTTCGGCCAGCCACCTCTCCCCGTCCCACAGGGCCGCGAGGGGGACGTACCGGAGCGTCCCGTCCAGCGACAGCATGATGGTCCTCGCGCCCGCTCCCCGCAGTTCCCCCAGGAGCGGCCTGACGACCAGGTCGAAGAGCCTCGCCCCCTGGGGGCGGGGATCCCTGGACGGGTCCGTGAGCAGCGCCCTGAACTCCGAGACCAGGCGCTCTAGCTCCTCCCGGCCGACGTCCGATTCCCTGGTCACTATCGCGTACGGGGTGAGCAGCATCAGGTAGAGCGTCCTGTCGGTCGACACGGCGTGCAGCACCACGGTGCCTTCCCCCATCTCGCCGATGGTCTTCTGCCGGGACTGGAGCTCCAGCATCACGCGCGACGCCTCCCTGCCCTCCCCGCCGGCCAGAAGCGACGGGAGGCTGTCGCAGACGTTCAGGAACGCCTCGGCCGACTCCCCCATCCGCGCGTTCAGCACGGCCAGGCGCCTTTCCTCCTCCCCGCTCAGACCCTCCGTCCCCCGCTTCTCCATGAGCGCCGCGTGTTCGCGGCCGACGGCCGCCTCGGACTGGGCCGCCTCGGCGAACGCCGCGTGCGCCCCCTCCTCGGGCGTGCCGGTGAAAAGATCCGGCACTTCGGGCTCCGTGCCCGGGCCGTCCGGTCCCTCCGGCGCGGACACCATCTCCCTCAGCTCGTCGTCCTTCAGGAGCCCCATGACCGCGAGCGCCCCCTCGGGGCGTCCGGCCTTCATGAGCGCGTCGTAGAGATCGTGGTAGCGGAACTCGACGGACTTGAGGAACGCCCCCCGGAGTTCCGAGTCCAGCGAAGACAGTTTCCCCCGGAGCCTCTGGGTGGAGTCCACCGAGAGCTTGAGGAAGAAGACGGCCCGCTCGGTATCCCCGGAATTGAGATAAATCTTGCCCAGCTTCCCGGCCGCCATGGCGGAGGCCGGGTGGTCGGAGCCGTATCTCCTGGTCGAGTTCTCAAGGACCTGCAGCTGGAGCTCGGCCGCGGAATCGTAATCGCCCAGATCGCTCAGCACCATGGCCATGTCCGACTTCGCGGACAGGGTCTGGAGGTGGCTGGCCCCCAGGGCCAGCTCGGTCGACTTCAGAATCTCGGAGTAGAGCTCCATGGCGGCTTCGGGTTTCCCGTTCCTGTGCAGTGCCTCCGCCAGGTTGGCCCCGGTCATCAGGGCGAGGGGATGATCGGGCTCGAGAACCCGCAGGGCAGTCTCGCGGGCCTGGCTGAACAGCTCCAGGGCGGTGGCGTGGTCGCCCAGATCGGAATAGGTCGAAGCCAGGTTGGACTTCGCGATCAGGTTGCCGGGGTGGTCCTTGCCCCGGGCCCTCTCCATCCCCTCAAGGGCCTGGGCGAACAGGATCCTCGCGTCCTCGAAGTCTCCGATGTCGGCAAGGACGAAACCCAGGTTGGACCTCGCCTGCTGGGTGAGCACATGGTCCGGCCCCACCTTCCGAACCCGGGTGGCGAGGACCTCCTCGTGCAGCTCGCGCGCGGCGGCGTAGTCCCCGAGCTGGCCCAGCACGGCCGCCAGGACGGCCTTGGACCTCAGCGTCTCGGGGTTGTCGGGACCCAGATTACGCTGTGTGAGCTCCAAAACGCGGGTGAGGAGATCGCGCGCGGCCTCGTATTCCCCGAGTTCGGAAAGGCAGTGGGCCATGCGGTTTTTCGAGGCGAGGGTGTCCGCGTGCGCCTCCCCCAGCAGCCGCTCCCTCGCCTCCGCGACCCGGGAGTGCATCTCGAGGGCTTCCGCGAATTTGCCGCGGGCCTTCAAGTCTTCGGCCAGCTCGGTTTTCGACTGGAGCGCCAGCGGGTCGGACGGCCCCAGGAGGCGAACCCTCGCCTCGAGGATCCTGAGGTGCAGCCCGTAGGATCCGGTGTAGTCCCCGAGGGCGAACAGGTCTTCTGCCAGGGCCGATTCCGACTCGAGCGTCAGCGGGTCGTCGGGACCGAGGGTCCTCGCCATCGATTCGGCCACGCCGGCGGCCACGTCGCGGGCCTGGGCAATCTCCCCCATGGCCCTCAGGGCATCGGCCAGCCTGGTTTTCGCGGCCAGCACGTCCCCGTGGTCGGGACCCAGCTCCCGCTCCAGCCTCGAGACGTCCCGGCTGAGCGAATCCAGTTCCCCGCCGGGCCGCTGGCTCTGCGCCGCCGCTGCCGACACCAAGACGAGGGCGGCCGCGAGGGCAAGGAACGCGGCAGCCCCTGCCAGCGCGGCGGGGCTGCGGAGCGGGAGACGGGCATCGGTTGTCATCATGGCCCTCCGGAACAGGTTGAAGGGACAGCGTCCCGCGGTGCCGGGGAACGGGCCGGCGCCGGGGCCCTGCCACCCTCGGGCCTGAAAGCCCGGGCACCGACGGAACGGGACGGGACGGGAC
>JAISEQ010000106.1 GCA_031264045.1 Deltaproteobacteria bacterium | reverse complement strand
AGAGGGGCGGGGCTGCTCGTCACGGTCGACTGCGGGGTCTCGGACGTGGAGGCGGTAGAGACCGCGAACACGATAGGGCTCCCCGTGGTGGTGACGGACCACCACCAGCTCCCCCCGGTGCTGCCTCCGGCCGAAGCCATACTGAACCCGCATCTTGGAGGAGGCTGGGAGCGATCCCCCATGGCCGGTGTAGGCGTGGCATTCATGCTCGCCTGGGCGGTCCAGCGGGCACTCAAGTTCAAGGGGATCTGTCCAGAGATGCGCCCGCCCCTGGTCGAGCACTTGGCTCTCGTGGCCCTGGGCACGATAGCGGATCTGGCTCCCCTGACCGGCGTGAACCGGACCCTGGTCCGCCATGGGCTGAGGTTCCTCTCGAAGACCAGCTGGCCGTCCCTTTCGGCGCTCGTCTCGAGTTCCAGGCTGGACGATCCGGGTTCCATCTCGGTTAGGGACGTGGGCTTCCGCCTGGCACCGAAGCTCAACGCTGCCGGAAGGCTGGGAAGCGCCGATCCCGTCCTGGAGCTGCTGGTTACCGATGACCCCCTGAGGGCATGTGCGTTGGCGGACTTCCTGGACTCCGTCAACCGCGACCGGTATGAGGGCCAGCGCAAACTCCAGTCTGCCGTGCTTGCCAAGTTTGAGGCCGAGGGCGGTGCCGGCGGGAGAACAGTGGTGCTCGCCGGGGAGAACTGGCCCAAGGGACTCCTGGGACTTGTGGCTTCCAGGGTTGCCGAGCACGCCAGGAGGCCGACCGTTCTTCTGAACCTGGACGGCGATCTGGCCTCGGGTTCGGGACGGTCTGCCGGCGGCTTCGATCTCTTCTCCGCCCTCAGTCACGCGAGGGAACTGTGCCTCTCCATGGGGGGGCACTCGGAGGCGGCCGGCCTGAAGCTCAGGCGCGAGAATCTGGCTGCGTTCAAGGCGGCCTTTGAGGAGGGTGCCCTGCTCCAGCCGGAGCCCCCGGAGGACGATGAGTTGGAAATTGATCTTGAGTGCGCCTTGGACGATCTGGTTCCCCTGGGAGGGGCGTTATCCGATCTGGAACCCTTCGGTCAGGGCCATCCGGCCCCGGTCGCGGTCGTCCGCAACGTGAAGGTCACCGATGTCGCCCCGTCTCGCAACAGCGGCGACAGGAACCTGACCTTCCGAGTGAGCGACGGACTCCAAAACTATAGCATGACAGCCTTCGATCTCGTGTCCCGCCTCCCAGAGGTCGCCCCGGTCATGGACTTCGCGCTGGTCTTCACCGGAAGCCACTGGGGGCCCAGGGATCCGGGCTGGAAGCTCCTGGACTTCAAGCGGCCCGGCCAGTCCCCCTGTCCCTGGGGCGAAGGCCAAGGAACTGAGTCGGCGTTCGGCTCCGGCGGCCTTGGCGGTTGCCCGGACCGGAAGGGTTCCTCAGACCGGCCCCGTCCCGGCGGGACGGAAGGGGGCGGGTTGTGAACGCCGCTCATGGGGATCCGGACACGGTGGACAGCGCCGAAAGGGTGTTTCTAAGCGGACGGACCCAGGATGCGGTATCCATTCTCTTTCAGACGCTGAACCGGGACCCTGCCGACGGAAGGGCCCACGTGTCGCTGGGGGTAATCCTCCACTCGCTTGGCCAGACTGAGAGGGCAAGGAGATGTTTCGAGAGGGCTCTCGAGTGTCGGGAGGACGATGCGGACGCCAGAAGAAACCTGGCACTGGCACTCCTGAGCCTGAAGGAGCACAAGGCGTCGCGGGACGAGCTTGAAAAGCTCCTGGTCAAGTACCCCAACGAGTACCGTTTCTGGGCGGTGCTCTCGGCCGTGGAGGACGCTATAGAGAGGGGTGCGCCCGGTCACCCTTCCCGCAGGTCGGTCTTCCACAAGCCAGGAGGCGAGGAGACCCTGCCGGGCCACGGGGGATCCCCCGATGACGGTCCGCTGGATCTGGACCGCATCATGCAGGAGGACATGGTCAGGCGTTGCACGGACCGTGAAAGGAAGAGACTGGCGGTGTTCCTCACCATGGCCTCCGGTCCGGAGATGAACGTCCTGGCGGGAGGGCTCGCAGACTACTTTGATCTTGAACGGGTCATGAGCTTCAAGTACAACGTCTACAGAAATGCGGCCCAGAAGGCCGATGTCGTCTGGCTGGAGGGCATAGCGGACGGGAACGTCCATTTCCTAAACGAGAGGGAGACGCTGGACGGGAGGAAGGTGGTCCTGAGGCTCTCGCGGGAAGACATCCTGAACGGGGCGGCCAGAAAAGTTTCCTGCGCCAGGGCGGACGCAGTCTTCTTCGAGAGCTTCTGCCTGCGGGATCTGTTCCTGGCCGGGAACCCCGATGTCAAACACGACACCCGTCTGAACGTTATCCTGAAGGCCGTGGACACGCGGAGCTTCTCATACATCCCCCGCCACGGGCAGAGGAAGATCGCGGCGGTGGTGCCTGAGCGCTTCGAGACTGCCGAGTTCCTCTTGCTCATGGAGGCCTTCATGGCCATCAGGGCCGTGGAACCGGAGGCGGAGCTTCACCTGAGCGTGGGGCTGAGGAACATGGCAAACGAGTTCGCCTTCCAGCAGTTCCTGAGCGAGAACGGTTGCGGCTACAGCGTCTTCTGCCACGGCCATGGGGAGGATCTCAAAACATTCCTGAACTCCTGCCACTGTTTCCTGACTGCCGAGAGCTGCGCCGGAGGGGCCGGAGCGCTTGAGGCCCTCATTCTGGGACTGAAGCCCCTAATCCGATCCAGCCCCGGAGCTTCCGAACTCTATCCAGAGAGTTGCCTATGGCACAGCCTCGCCGATATTGCGGCTCTCTTCAGGAGCCCCCCGGATATGGTAAAGATATCAGGCCTGTTGAAGGACATGCACCGCCTTTCGGTCGTGGTGCCCCAGTACATCCGGAGCTTCATCGCCATGGAATGGTTTTGAGCCTTGAAGGAGAAGACGCAGGAAAGCCGGGGACCGGAAATTAGCGGACCGGGAGCGGCGGTCGGTTACCGGCAGGACTCCCCGGCAGGGGGTGAAGCCCCCTTTCAGGGCTATGGCAACGAATCAATCCTGCCCGGGCTGGACGTGGATGACTCCGTCTACCCTCTGGCTGCCCTGGTTGGGCAGGGGAGGATGACGGAAGCGCTTCTCCTGCTGGCGGTGGATCCCTCGATAGGGGGGGTGTTGCTAGTGGGCGAGAAGGGCACGGCAAAGTCCACTGCAGCCAGGGCGCTTTCCGAGCTTCTTCCCTCATTCGAAGCATACCCTTGCCCCTTCCACTGCAAGCCCGGCGATACCGGTTCCGTCTGTCAGGATTGCCGGGACGGGCTGTCGGGTGTTCGGGTCATGACAAGACCGCCCTTCCGGACCGTTCCTCTGGGGGTTACCGAGGAGAGGCTCCTTGGGGGCCTTGATTTCGAGAGGACCGTGAAGGACGGCCGACCGAGCCTGAGGCCGGGGATCCTGGGGGAGGCCAACAACGGGCTGGTCTACATAGACGAGGTGAACCTCCTTGACCCTTCCCTGGCCCACCTCATGCTGGACGCCGTCTCTTCCGGCATGGTCGCGGTCGAGAGGGACGGCTTCTCGTATGTTCATCCGGCCCGCGTGGCGCTGCTCGGCTCCATGAACCCCGAGGAGGGGCCGCTCGGATCTCAGCTCTCCGACCGCTTCGCTCTCACGGTCGAGCTCAAGGGCGAAACGGATCCTTATGAGAGGGCACTCATCGTGAGAAGACGGCTCTCATTCGAAGCCGCCCCGAGGGCCTTCAGGGAGAGCTTCCTTCCGGACAGTCTGCGCTTGGCGAGAACCATAGCCGTGGCGCGGGAACTCCTGCCAGGCTTCAAGATTACCCGTGAAGCCCGCGCCTGCGCCGTTTCCCTTGCCAGCGGGGCAGTCGTCGCGGGCCACCGGGCGGATCTGGCCCTGTGCCTTGCCGGCAGGGCAAAGGCCGCCTGGGAGGCGGCTTCCGTTTTTGAAGAGGCGCGGGAGAAACGTCTCGGTACCGGGCTTGCCGGACACGGCGGCGAGACATGGAGTGGGGCATGCTCCGGGGATGTCCTGTCGTCCGATTTTTTAAGTCCTGGCGGGCTCTCCCTCGGCCGGGATAACCACCTCGTGGGACCTGAATGGATCTTCGGGGTGGAGGGCCTGGTCATCCCGGGCCGCCGGAGGGCCAAGGGGGCTGACCGGACGGTCAGGACCGTGTCTGCCGAGACAGTCGAGATGAGGGACCGGGACCCTGCCGATTCCACGGAACCCGCCTTTATCGTGAACGCCCCGGAGATCCCTCCCGAGTGGCGGGGCGAGGGGCTGGCCGATGACCAGGACGGAGGCATGCTCCAGATCTTCAGGGTGGGAGAGAAGTTCAGCGTGGTAACCCCGAAGGGGCCCAAGGAGGTGGGGCCGAAGGAGCAGAATGGCCGACGGGGCTATCGTGAGACTCTTAAGGCCAGAGGGCGGGCATTCCGGACGACTGCCAGACGCCTGGGGAGACCCCTGTCCCTCTCGGCCACGTTGCGTGCCGCCGCCCCGCGCCAGAGGGAGCGCTCTGAGAGTCTGTTCGCCGAAGGATCAGCCGAGAAGGGGGCTCTTGCATGGAGACATGAGGACGGGACGGGACTTCCTGCAAGGATCATCCTTACCCCTGCCGACTTCCGGGAGAAGGTCTACCGCCTGAAGACAGGGCGGCTTGTGGTCTTCGTGGTGGATTCATCCGGGTCGATAGGGACCCTCTACAGGATGGAGGAGGCCAAGGCGGCGGCGCTGTCGCTTCTAACGGACGCCTACCAGAAGCGGGATCGGGTGGCGGTGATAGCCTTCTATGATAGGACTGCGGAGGTGCTCCTCCCACCAACCAACAGCCCGGATTTGGCCGGCAGGCTCCTTTCCAGTCTGCCCTCGGGAGGCAAAACGCCGCTTTCCGCCGCACTCGCTCTCACGCACAAGCTTTTGAAGACCGAGAGGGCAAAGGATCCCATGGTCTCTCCTCATGTCATCCTAATGACGGACGGGCGGCCAAACATTCCTCTGGACCCTCAGGCAGATCCATGGAAAGAGGTCTTGAAGTTTGCGGATGACCTGGCCAGTGACCCGACTTTGAAGGTCCTCGTTATAGACACAGACAGAGGATATTTCAATGAGTTTAAACTTACTAGAGAGCTAGCTCAGAGGCTAAGAGCCGTCAAGATGACTATTGAAGAGCTCCGTACTGGGATGCTCGATGAGTGGCTTAAGTAGAGTATAGTTTTTTCGACATGTTTGTAGATCCGTAATTCTCACTTGTTTGACTTACTATTTTTATTCAATTTCTAAAGCATGGGCCAATCTG
>JAISEQ010000049.1 GCA_031264045.1 Deltaproteobacteria bacterium | reverse complement strand
CGTGGCCGTGAACGTGTATGTGGATGTGGACGTGGGCATCGTGGTCGTGCCCGCAGCAGTGGTCGTCGTTTCCGCCGGAGTGGCCCTTGGGCTTGGATCCTCGGC
Organism: Deltaproteobacteria bacterium; assembly: GCA_031264045.1. GTDB lineage: Bacteria > Desulfobacterota > Desulfarculia > Adiutricales > Adiutricaceae > JAIRZX01. The sequence goes on along the minus strand of JAISEQ010000049.1, from coordinate 11,397 downwards.
CGTGCGGGTGCTTCTCCCCGCCGTGGCCGTGCTCGTGGCCGTGGGAATGCTTCTCCTCGCCGTGATCGTGCTCGTGGCGGTGGGTGCCGGCCGAGGCCGGGCCCTTGTTGTCGTCATGAGGCATTGACGATGACCTCCTGCCAGACGTTGTCCAGCCTGTCGCGCGAGGCGGCAATCTTTATGAGCGGGCTCTCGGCGTTTATGTCCTTGACGTCGTTCTCGATTACCTTGAGCTCGTCGTCCTCGACGGAGTCGATCTTGTTGATGAGGATGAGGTCGGCCCTCTCCACCTGGGCGGAGATGAGGATGGGGATGGAGTCGTAGAGCTCCTCCCAGCGCTCGGCGTCCACCACCACGACCGACATGGGCACGGTCGACGGGAGTGCACGCCCGATGGTGTCGGCAATCGTCTGGTGGGCGAGGCCCGTTGCCTCGATGAGGATCCAGGAGGGCTTGATGGACTCCTGGATCTCCTGGAGGGCCCTGACGAGCTCGCCCGAGAGGGTGCAGCAGATGCAGCCGCTCGTCAGATCCCTCGTCTCGAAGGAGGACCCGGAGAGGAGCTTGCCGTCCACGTTGACGTCCCCTATCTCGTTTTCGATGATGACGACCTTGCCCCCGCCGCCCTCGGTCGTGCGGGCGAGGTATTCGGCCAGGTTCAGAAGAACCGTCGTCTTCCCGGATCCCAGGAAGCCGGTGAAAAGGATAATCCGCATTATGCTCTCCCTAAAGTTCCTCGGGGGAATCCCCGGGGCCTGCCCCATGCAACAATATAATATAGCCTATGAGTCCGGATTGCAAGGGGTTTTCGGCCCTTCCCGTTCCCGGAGGGCCTGAGAGCCCTCCGGGCGGTCCAGGGCCGGGTCCCGGCACGGCCGGCGCCCCGCCGCCCTTACGGACGGCACGGGTCATTTTACCTTATTCGGACAGGATGTCGAGATTCGTCCCGCCGGCCGCGGCAGGCTCCCTGCGCCCCGGCTGCCCCCCAGCGTCCCCGAGGCCGGCCAGGACGGGGCCCTGCCGCGGCCATGCGGCGAGACGGGATTGTCGGCATCGGGGGAGCCTCCTGGCGGGAGGGTTCGGGCAGGCTGCGGCTCCCCGAGCCCCCCGTGACCGGAAAGGCTCCGGAGGGCACCAAGGGCCGGGGATGGCCCGGAGAATCCCGGAGGACCCGGACACCCGGACTCGCGGCGCCGAATGCCCCCCCTTCACGAACGCGCCCCGGCGGCACGGGTGGCCGTCCGTCGCCGACCCCAATCCGGCTCCCTCCCTCTTCGTGAACCCCGCGCTGCCCGGCGGCCGGTCGCCATCCCCAGAGTTCCTCCCGCCCTCCGTGCCGGATTCTCCGGCGGTCCCACGAAGCCCGACCGGTCCGGCCCGCTTCCCCGTCCCTTCTCTCCCCGCCGGCAATGCGGCTTCCCGGTTCACGATTCGGGCCGTCCCTCCGGTGCCGGAGCCGGGGCGGCCGGTCGGGGAGGATATGCCCCGGCGTGGCCGGGCAGCGCCCGGGGTGCCCGCCGCAGTCTGCGGTGCCGACGGGTGACGGGCCGCATGTCCCAAGCCGGAAAGGGCCGGCATGCACCCGGCTCGGAAAGACGTGCCGGAAGGGACGCGTTCAAAGCCTCCGGACGGGCCGGGTGCGCTGGCAGTTTCCGGGAGGCGATGTCTTCAGCCGGGCTCTCCGTGTTGACGGTCGCCCAGGCAGCTAAGGGCATATCGGGCATCCCGGGAACGCGCGCCTCCATGGGAACGGGGATTCTCTACGGGATGATGACCCTGCCCATTTTCCCGGAAGCTGTTACAAAGCGCCTTAAACAACCCGTAAGCATGCTGCCGGAATAATGGTTGACGCTGTTTGAACATCAGTCCATAATATAGGCATATTCTAAAATTGTATCGTTGATGAATTTTTATTTTGAACAAAAATTAACTATTTACAACATGACACATTGATGAAAGCTGAAATGCAAATAAATTATGGCAAAAATTGAATCAAAACATTCTGAAAAAAATATTAAAAGATAAATGATTTATCTGGCTTTCTTACGAAAACGATCATGATGCGGATATGCTCTTGTCCACCGCATTCAGTGCAGTAATAATTGCCGCTTTCAATCAGGAAAAAAAATCTGAGCTTCATACCATTTTTCCCCGATACGGACAAGATTTTTTCCCGCTGCATCGCCCCAAATTCAGAATAGCCTTCGAGAGACACTTGAGAGGCTTTCAGCGCTGAAATCGATGCCGTTCCCGCCGTGTCGGAGAACCGCCGGCTGCTTTGCCTGTTTCCGGGTTTCATCCTGAGCGTCCGAATGGATTTTAGGAATTCTGCACCGTGTTGTCATGACTAGCCCCGTTCCCCTTCTGCAGCTGCTCCCGTTTTAACTGTCCAGAAGAAGATGACGGAGGGAGCGGGTAGTGACGGACTGGGCCCGTGTCCGGCTCCCGGTTCAGAAGCACCTCGGGAACAGGTGCGCTCGAAAATCAAAGCGGCTGACGGGACTTGACAGGACAGGGAAAGCAAACATTCATTGGGCTGGGGGGCGGGACGGGCGACGCTTGAGACTTTGCTCCCGGTCTGCTAGACTGTGCCGTTGTCAGTCCCGGAGAATGTGCCCGGATCGGAGGGAGCCGGCGGTCCGCACCCCTGGCCGGGTCTCGTCATCATGCGGACGCGGGTTCCTTCAGCCTTCTCGTGCGCCCCTCCGTCCTTTCTGGCTCCGCAAGCTTTCCGGCAGTCAACGGATTCCCTCCGGGCGCCCTTAACTGCCGCCCGGAGTTATCCAGCCTGAAGGTCAGGGAATGGGAAGAGGTGGGCAGAATGCAGCCGTGGTTCTTCACGGACCTCGTTGAGATCAGTAAAGTCAGGACCTATCCGGCAACACACGCACGTGCCTTTCTGGGAATGGATCCCTTCCCGGCGTCCGTGGTGATCGGCCAGTCCTGGTTTACCGATTTCTCGAGCTTGGGCGCGGCGGCTGCGGCGGTACCCTCTGACCACACCCTCGTCAAGAAGGCCAAGTCAGCCTTCCTTTATGCGTTAAATATCACGAAATCGGACTGCCGCATCAAATTAGTGGAGGATGCGAAGGCCGTCATTGCCCTCTCCTTTTCTGTACGGCAGATGCTTGGCGAGTCCGATGTCCCCGGCTGGGAGGACGCGGCCCCGTGGCTTCTCCGCGCCGAATTCATGATCGGCACAAAATTGTCCTGGCAGAGTCCGGAACAAATGTTTGCCGGGCTTCTGGGGGTTCCGGGGGGGGTGCTGTACCAGGCAGATCTTGTTGAGGCGCTCGCAAGGGCGGCGAGCTTCATTCTGGATATCCGTCAGGGTGCGGAGGAGGCGGACCGCTATCTGGCAAGGGCTTTCGCGGTGGTTGGCAGCTGCCGTTTTGCAACTCCTTCCGCACTGCTCTCCGTCGTCATGAGACGCGCCGAGTTTCCGGGAGATGTCGATTACGGACCGGGAGCTCCGCTCCCGGGCAGGGCAGGGGCGCTGCGGAACGCTCTGGATATTGCGGTTATGCTGAACGATCCGGATCTGGCCGCGATACTGCCGGGGCGGTTCCTTTTCTCTTCTAAGCTGTTCGGTATTACCGCCCGTGATCTCCGCACAGCGGCGGAGGGCGTGGCGCTTCCGCAGTCGCCGATTTTCCGGCTTTACTGGGAGACGCTGGAAGCTGAACTGGACTTTCGGGAGAGGCGCGGGCGGGGACCGTTCTCCGCCGTCCGCGCGCCTGAGGCGGCGGATCCGGCCGCGCCTTTCGCGGACGACGCACCGGAGACCGCAGTGGCGTACGGGTACCGGGGATCTTCGGAAGACAAGGGCGACGCCGGTTCCGAAGACGCCGAGCTGGCCCTGGAAACGGCCTGGAAAGCCGTCGCGCTCCTGCGGCGCGTTTCCTCGGAAACCGGCCTGCGCGGATTGGGGCCGCCGCACCCTCTGCGCATGGCGGCATACGTCTGCTCCATTGTCCTGGGAAGACTTCTTTCGGGGATGGATCTGGATGTCGCTGACGCCCTCATGGGCATCATCGGTCCGGCAAGGGCCTCCGGGGAAATGGCCCCAGAGTGCTTCGATGGGATCACCGTCCAGTTCCTGGTGAGGAGCTTTCCCGATTTCGCCGGGGTGCTGATGAGGGCGGCTTCCGCCGGGCTCCTGGGCTCCGGGGGGGGGCTGGTGCAGGCCATCGCCATCGCGGCGTTCCGCGGCAGGAAGGGCGGCTCGATTCTTTCGGACCATCCCGATGAGGCACGGGACATGATCCTTGCGGCCGGTCGGCAAGGTGCCCCTTCCGGCCTGAAGATCGCCTCGCTGATGATTGAGCTGGAGCACTGCGCGAAGTTCGAGGAGGAGCCTGACCGGCACTTTGCGGCCCTGGTCTCGATCTGGGAAGAGCATGCCGGAAAGGACGGCGGCACGGAGGACGGCGGCGCGGAGGGGGGCTGGGGAACTCTCGCGGAGGATCCTGCCTGGCTCAGCCTGTACGCCTTCGCCGCCGGACTGGCGTTCGCCTCCCATATATGTCGCGGCGGGCAGGGCGCCTCCGGCGGGGACGCGCCGGAGCGGGATTTTTCCGGAGGGGAACCTGCCGGCTCCGGGAACGCCCGTGTGCGGCACCGCGGCGGCGCGTTGCGGGTGGCCCGGATCGCGCGCCTGGCACGGCTTCTCCCGAATCGTGCCCGCATGACGCGCGGATTTCTCTCGAAGCTCATTCCGTCGGTCGTCTTTCTGGTCTCGCTCCGAGAAAGCCTCGAATCCGGGAGAAAGCTCGCGGAGGCGCTGGCCGGAGAGTGGGGAGGCCCGCATCTCAACGAATTTGAGGCCTTCAACTTTTGGCTCTATTCGCCGGCCGCGGTAAATTCCGGCGAGGGGGGGTTCCGTGCGTGGCTGAGGGGCGCCTCGAGGATTCTTGCGGCAGAGCTTTCGCCCTGGCTGCGCACGAGGATCGTGACCTGCGCCGTCGCGGGCTTCGGATGCCTGAAACTTCCGGAACAGATGGAGGATTTCCTGCTTGACCACTTCACGATGCTCGTCTCCCCCAACCGCGAGTTCTCGATCGACTGGGAGGGACGGGAGACGGACTGCGGCGATCCTTCCAGAAACCTCTCGCTGCCGGGCCCCAGGGGGCTTTCCTTGGACCGGCTGCTTCCCATGCCGGAGGACTCTGGACAGGACGTGGGAGACCGTCCGGACCGCGCGGGATCGGTTTCCGGGTCCGGCGGATTGCGGAATGGCGCCGGCGCGGCGGGGAAGGCCGCCATGCCGCTTCTTTCGGGAGACGAGAAGGCGCGCATCATCGCTAAGCTCAACGCCAGCGCGCCCGCCCCGTCGGGAAACTTCCTGGAGGATGCCCGGGTGAGGGTCGAGATGCTGGGCAGGATGCTGGAAAATTGCGTTCCGGGCAAATACGCGGCCGCCGGGTCACCGGATGCCGCAGGTTCCGCAGGGGGGGGAGCCCCGGCCGTCGGGGGCAGCTCCGGGGGCGGCATCGGGAAAAGCACGCGCGGGACAGTTCGGAGTTCCGCTCCGGAGCGCGAAGAATCGCTCCCCCCCAAGTTCTCGGAATGGCTGGCGTCCGGACACAAGGAGAGCAGGGCTAACTTGACCGGGAATGCGGCGCATGGGTCGCGGAGATGGCCTGGGGACCGCGGGGAAGACTCCGGGGAAGGATCCGGCGTCCGGAGCGGGAGGAACGTCGGGATGGCGGCAGGCGCCGCCGGGGAGTCCCCCACGGGGAAGGACGGCATCGGCATGGAGGCGGCGGAGTCCGTCCTCCGGAAGGAGAAGGGGAACGCCCCGCTCGGGGTCATCCCCTCGGCTGGAGGCGCCCCGTCCGCGGAGGGCATGGCGGACGCCGGCATGTCCGGTGCCCCGCGCGAGGTCCGCCCCGGCGGCTGGCTGGAGTGGATGGGAGAGGACGGGCGCCCTGAGGCGCGGGCGTCGGCCGCGAAGATGCCGGATGCCGCCGCCCCGGACGCGGTCCGGGACTGGGAGATGATGACCGTCGTCCAAATCGGCCCGGAGCCTCTGACTGCGCTTGCCGAGTGCCTCGCCAGGTGCGGGCGCTACCACAAATCGCTTGACTACATGCGGCGCGACGAGTTCGGTACCGTGTTTACCCCGGCAAGAAGGTTCGCCCTGTACAAGGTCGTTGAAGGTCTCGCCAGGTCCGGCGCGGCTTCCCGGGCTGCTCCGGCGCTTCGGATGCTGGAGTTCATCTCCAAGCTCAACAAGGATCCGTCCATCGTCCAGGATGCCAGAAAGGTCCTTGCCTCCGCCCCGAAAGGGGGAGGCGGGTCCCGGAAGAAGGCCGGGACGGCGGCCAGGGGCGGAAAGCGCGGCGGAAGGAAGCGTTAGCGGGGCCCGCCGCCGGCTGTTCCGGGGGCGGTCGCCCGGGGGACGCTTTCAGCCTGCCGTCGGCGCGAGGGCCGGGGCGTTCGGCTTCCCTGCGGAATCTCCGGAACTGCCGCGTTCCGGTGTGCTGGACTTGGCGGGGATGTGGAGCGCGGGGTCCTCCCAGCCGCCCCCGGGACGTGAGCCTCGGCGCGTTTGGTTAAGCCGCCGGTTGGTTGAGGCTGACGGGGGGAAGGCCGGGCTCTCCGCGGCCGTCTGCCTCCCCGGCACTTCGGGTCCCCCGGAGGCGGCGGGAGACCTCCCCTGCGTCAGGTACGTCCCGGTATTACCGCTTCCCGCCGGTTTGGCCGTTTCGCGGAGGAGCGGGTCGGGCTCCGTGCCGTCCGTTTCCGGACTGCGGCGGAATCGCCGCGATTCCCGGCTCTTCCGGCCGTCAGCCCCTCTTCATGCCTGGGACCGCTCAGCGGGTTCCCGGCATCTCGCCCGAGGTGACCAATGCCTGCGCCCCTTTTCCTTCAGAAGTCCCGGTCCGCTTTCCGCTGCCCGTTCCGCCCTGCCTCCTCCCGAGGCTTTCCCGCCGTCCTGCCCGCCCTGGCATCGGCCATTCTCGCCGCCGCGTTCGTCGCGGCCGCGTCCGTCCCGGCTCCGGCCCAGCCCGTTCCGGGCTCGGGCACCTCCAACGGACTGGGGATGCGTTTCGCGCACGTTCCCGCCGGGAGTTTCATGATGGGCGCCGGACCGACTTTCCAGGGTCAGGCCGACTACGAGCGCCCGAGCCACCGCGTGACGATCACCGCGGCCTTCCACATGTCCGTCACCCCCGTGACCCAGGGACAGTGGAAAGCCGTGACGGGAACGTCCCCGTCGTTCTTCAAGGGCGGCGACAGGCCGGTCGAGAACGTCTCCTACAACGACATAGTCCGGTTCTTGGCGGCGCTGAACTCCCTTGAGGGCCGGGACAACTACCGCCTCCCCACCGAAGCCGAATGGGAATACGCCGCGCTGGCGGGTTCTGCCTCCCGCTACTGCTTCGGGGACGCCGAGACGGAGCTCGCGGGCTACGCCTGGTACGGCGCGGACCACATGGAGGGCGTCCGCGAGGGGGGGACGCGTCCTGTGGGCACCAAGTCCCCCAACGCCTGGGGCCTCCACGACGTGCACGGGAACGTCTTCGAATGGACCTCGGACTGGTTTGCCGAGGACTACTACGCGAAGTCCCCCGGAAACGACCCCGGCGGACCCCTTTCCGGCACCGCCAGGGTCACCCGGGGAGGAAGCTGGGGGAGCGATTCCTGGTTCTGCCAGGCGGCTGCCCGGAACAGGGAGGATCCTGACCAGAGAAGCATGTACACGGGCTTCAGGCTCCTCAGGATCATCAGGTGATCGTGCGGCCGGAAAGCCAGGCGCCCGCACGTTCCGGCTGGGCGGCTCAGCCCTGACGGTGCCTTCCCGGCCGGGAGACCTGCGGACCGGCGGGCTCCCGGCCGTCTGCGGAGGGGCCTCCCCGCTTCGGGGGTATCCGGTCCGGTTGCGTGGAACGCATTTTTTGACGCGAAAATTCTCATGCGGTAATGGCCGGTCGCAGTCCATGCGGCGGCAACCGCAAGCCCGTCGAATGCTCTCGCGGACCAGTGCAGGCAGAAGTCCACGAACACGAAAGTGGCCCTGAAAGCTTTTGGGAGAGGAGATCCCGTCTGACGAAGCAGGACGAGCCCGTAAGCGGCAAGCGCCAGGGCCAGGAACCTGGCGGCGGCGAAGGCCGTCCCGCCGCGTCCCGCGAGGGCCTGCGCGAAGGGAGCCCAGCGCGCCTACAGGTGCAGGAACACGAGGCCGAAGCACCAGTAGACCGACCCCACGCGGAGGGTCCTCGCCAGGGGGACGGCGGAGCCGCCCCCGAGGAGGCCCGAGACGCCGCTCGAGAGGGCCATCCCGCTCGCGCCGGCCGTCGGCCGCCGCGAGGGCCAGAATGGCGTAAGCCGAGCGGCAGGAGCTTGACGGGGAATAGCGGCCCCTGAAAAGCCTGGCGTACCAGGAGCGGTTATGCCGGGCATGCGGGCAGGTTGCCGGCAGGAATGCTTCGCCTGCCCGCAGGTGGAGGGTCCTTGCCTCCGGGGAGTAGCACATGTGCGCGAGGAGGGCGGCGGCCATGATGGCGTCCGCCGACCTCCTCGCGTCCATGGACATGTGGCGGGGCGCCCCGGCAGGGGATGCGGCCTCGGGCAGGCAGGTCTCCCCGGAGTCGGCGGGGGTCGGAGGCGCGTCCCGCTAGCCGTCGGCCCTGACCGCAATCCCCGACTCCTGGAGCCATTCGCGGGCGTCGTCTCCCGAGGAGGCGGCGCTGCCGCTGCGGACGGCCAGGCCAGGGAGCACCTTGGCCCCGGGGAGCTTGGACTGGAGCGATTCCACGGACCTGGACAGCCCTGAACCTCCGTGTGTGCAGAAGGGGGCCACGGTCTTGCCGCTGAAGTCGTTGTTCTCCACGAAGGTGTAGACCCCCATGGGCGGGTCCCCCCACCAGATCGGGTAGCCCAGTATCACAGTCCGGTATTTCGACATGTCCGGCATGTTCCCGGCGAGGCTGGGCCTCGCCTGCGCGGCCTGCTCCTCCTTTCCCACAGTGACGGCCTGGTCGTGGTCCGCGGGGTAGGCCTTTTCGGTCCTTATCTCGTAGATGTCCCCCCCGACCGCCGCGTGAATGATTTCCGCGAGGGCCTTGGTGTGGCCCTCGTGGGAGAAGTAGGCGACGAGGATGCCGTTTCCCGTCCCCGGCGAGGGGGCGGCGGCGTCAGGTGCGGGAGCGGCAGGGGGAGCCCCGGACGGCTGGGCGGACGCGGCGGGCTGGCAGAGAAGCAGGGCCGCGGCGGCGAGCGCCAGCGCCTGGGCGCGGGCCGCGGCGCGGGCGACGGAACGGAATTCTGGCATGTTGGAATATCCTTTCGACAGGGCGGCTGTGCGGATTATCCGCCTGCCGGCGTTCGGCCGGGGCCTGCGGATGTCCGGAGACGGGAAAAGGGGACTGCGAGTCGCCGAAATGGGGCGGCAGACGGTCGCGGCGGCGGAGAAAGTGAACGGGAATGAGATCGGCGGGAGATGCTGACTGCGGATCCGTCCTTCCGATCCTGGAGAGCCTTCCGAGCCGGCTCCGGGGAAAGGATGAGGGGGCAGTGCCGGGAAAACCGTCATGATACAAGGCGCTGAGGCCTGCTGAAGGGTCTTCGGAAGGGTCTCCGGGAGGCGCAACTTTATACCTGGGTAACGCGAGAAAGCCCCAGGAGCTTGCTCCGGGGAGTATGTCAAGTGTCCGCATCGGAGGACGCCCGTCCGGGTTGGGGACTGGGCATACGGCGCGGGCGGAAGGGTGTAGCCGGACGATGGCAGGGAATATAGCATCTGGAGTCAACTCCAAGTCAAGAACTATTTTCGGGGAAAATATCTCCGCCCCGCCGCCGGTTTTTACGGGGCGCGAATTGATCATGGCCTGCCGGATCTCCGGCGCCCTGCAGGAGCTGAGCCGGGCGTCCAGGGCAGGGGGCTTGATTTCCTGTCCGGCGGGGAGTAACTTCCAGGGACGGTCGCCCCGCGCTGTAACGATGCACGCCCTTCCGGAACTGCGGGAAGGAGAAGGAGGAGAGGATGAACATTTCGGAGGCCTCGAAGAAGTTCGGCCTTTCAGCCGACACGCTCCGCTATTACGAGAAGATCGGCCTCATGCCGGCAGTCACGCGTAAGCCGGGAGGTTCCAGGGATTACGGCGAGGAGGAATTCGGCTGGGTGGAGTTCGTCAAGCTGATGCGGGGGGCAGGCGTGGAGGTCGAGGCGTTGACCCGCTATGTGAGGCTCTTCCAGGAGGGTCCCGCCACTGCCGGACAGAGGAAGCAGATCCTGATCGAGCAGCGGGCGAAGATGGCAGCCAGGATTTCAGAGATGAATGCCTCTCTGGACAGGCTTGACATGAAGATAGCGCACTACGAGACCAGCGTGGCGGCGCACGAGGAGAGCCTTGCTCCCGCGTCCCCGTCCCGCTTCAGGGGGAATTCAGCAGGGAAAGCCACGGTCTAGCCTCCGCGCAAGAATGGCGGCCGGTGGCCTGATGCCGGATTTTGTGCAGGGAACTCAATTATAAGCGCCTGCTGGAATTCAGTCCTTTCAGGGGCTGATATCCCACTTCCCATCGGACGGGAAGAATCTCCTTGCGCATTATCGTTGCATGGATAATTCTTGAACCGATAATTTTCTTCAAATGAATTTTCTTGAAGACTGGGGAACATTAAGCCAGTTGGACGGTGCATCCTGATGCATTTGAAGAGACTGTCAATCGGCTGAATACGCAATTTCGTTATTATATTCGGATCATGCACAGGCGGGCTTGCTTTTTTTTGTGTCTGAAAGAACAGATTATATATTTCGGAATTAATTTTGATCTGTATGGATCGAAAATCAATCGAAATAATCGCCATTTTTTCGGTGTATGCACTGAAGCTTGAAAATTTTTCTGCTCCACGAAGCATAATATTTTCGACAATACTGAACGCATGAAGAATTACAAAATCATAACGTTGAAATATTTCTCCGCCATGCGGAGAAGATTGACGGATACCGGTACGATTATCCCAAAAAATATTACGGGAATCAATGACAACCGACAGTTTACTGTTCTGTCCAATGTTTTCCAAAAATGCATATTGTGGCATTTGCTAGGTTGCCATAAGTTATGATCTTTGGCGAAAGGATCAAATCCTATTCTAACAGGTAATTGTTTTGCTCATGCCGATGGAATCAGTATCAGTTCAATGATGCAAAAATTGTGATTGCAAAAGCTATCTTGATGCATTATACGACATATATTTAGTACCTTATTATCTAATATCAAAATTTATGAGTCAACACGGTAATTATTTTTGTGTTTGATCGGCATTAAAATTTCCGGAAATAATTTTTATCATTACTATTAGCTGTTTGTGACACTGGTTGGAAGGGTTTTCAGCTTAACACTAGGAAATAGGCCACTTTCAGAGTTTTAACTGTACTCATTCTACTCA
>JAISEQ010000008.1 GCA_031264045.1 Deltaproteobacteria bacterium | reverse complement strand
CCGCCCGGCCGGGGGACACCGTGAGCTTCCTGCCGGGAGGGCGTGGGCGGTCGCCTTCTCCTTGAAGCCTTTCCGGATATCTTTTGCGGCGTTTCCGTTTCGGGCAGGCAAACTGCCGGGGGAGGCCGGAGCCGTCCGGGCGCCGGCGCTGCTGGGGGCGCGGGCGGTGCGGCGAAGAAATCGCAGGGTCCACGGGAAGTCGGGGATCCCCGGTGCCGTTCCAGTACGCGGAGGGACGGGCAGGGCCGGAAGCGCGGCGAGTTTCCGGGTGTGCCGTTCTTGGTCCCCTCCGCCGCCCTTTCCGTACCGGCTTTCCTTGACTTGACGCAGGGCCGGGACTAACATGCAGACGGTTAGGCTACCCCAACATCCGGGTGTCCGAACGGAGGCGCGTACCGGACGTGGCCGTACTGTAGCCACGCGGGCCGGTCTCCTTCCGGGTCTCGCGGAGGCCCGCCGCGGCCTCCGCCTCCTGGGCCCCCTCATTCCCATCCGCCCGTCTTCTCCCGCGCGGTCGCGGCTGCCTGTCACGCGGCCCCGGCGGCGGGACGTCTCCCCGAGAGGAGCGGGTCCGTGAATCTCGACAAGCTTTCCAGAAAGGACAGGGCGGCCCTTGAGTCCCACGTCGGTGCCGGACTCGGCCTGGCGGCGGCGGGACTGATTTTCAGCGTCCTGCCGGATTTTGAGTTCTTCGAATTGGTGATGTACGGCTGGGGCTCTGTAGCCGTTCTCGGCATGTTCGCGGCGGTCGTCATCCTCTTTTTCGTCGCCGGTCCAGATTTGTCCCGCGGCAAGGCCGCGGTGGGATGGCTCCTCTTCGCCGTCTCCGCCGGATCCGCCATAGCGGTCTCGAACGTGATAAGCGATTACCTGTTCTCCGGCTACTCGCCCAGCATATGGTTCTCCGTTTGGACGATGCCCCTTCCGGGATGCCGGGTCCTCTTCGTGTTCGGGAAGCTCATCCCCTTCATGGCCGCCTACCATCTGTCCCTGGCGCTGTTCAGCGCCCACACCGGAAAGAGCGTCATGAAGGCTTCGAGCGTCTTGTCCGTATCCATACTTCTCCTCTTTCTCTCCGCCGTCATCACCCTTTTCAGGGGGGCTTCGGACGCGGCCTTGCTGAAGGTGGTCCGGAATCTGGGGTCCGTCCTCGTGGCCGTGATTGTGTCCGCAGCCTTCTCGGCGCGCCTGGAGGATACCGACAACGGGCTCACGGTGTCCCTCCGGCTGTACGTCCTGTTCATGTTCTGGATGACCGTCATCTGGTATGCGGTCTTTGTAGTAGGAGCCTTATCGTCGGCGTTGGGCTGAAATCGGCTGGCGGCCTTTCGGCCGGCTTCCGTTCAGATACCCGGCGGTGTCCGCTGTTCCGGACAATTGAGCCGCTCCGTCCGCCGAGAGTCCCGGCGGGCGAGCCCGGAGGGATGGGACTCCGCTTGCCGACGGGTTCCCCGAAGCCGGATGCCCCCGCATCGTTCTTTCCCCCGGCCTGCTGCAGGGGAGCGGGGAGGGCGGCGCTTTATCATTACACTGCAATTTAGTGCGGCATGGCCGGGTCTACGCATCATGTGGTATCAGACTGGTTTCATGGGCAGGGGTGTCGATTAATCTAAATGAACGTATCAGAGGATTAGGTCCCTTACGGATCGTTTCCTCCGCTCTGCCGGGGCCGGGTGCTCAGCCGGAAGCGGGTGCCCTGCCGGGGACGGCCTGTTTCGCCTGCTTGCTTACGGCCGTGTATTCCGTCGTGTTCAGGCAGTCGCTCCCGAACCGGCCGAACCGCTTCATCAGCGCCGGAGCGTCGCCGGTCCTGGCCTTCTTCCTGAAGGATGCCTGCTCCGGCCGAATGGGGATCTCCCGGCCAGACTGGCCAGAAATGATCCTCGGCCTGATCATCTTTGATTCCACTGCAAAAAACCCTCCTTTGGCCTTTCGGAGACCATTGCGCGTGCGCAAGGGAAGTTCGAATTGGCGAGAATTTGGCTTAAATGCAGGGAGTTTCATTCCGAAAACTCATAACGTTCACCCTCACGTTGGAAGGGGAGGGGTTTTTGCAGTCGAATCATCTTTGTGGGTCCAGGATTTTTCATCCGCCTGGGCGCTGAAACCGTGGACCGCGGCGCGAAGCTCTCCTTCCGGCTCTTCGCGGACGCGATCTTCTGCACGGCGCTCGTCATATTCGTGATCGCTACAATCATCTGCTGCAAGTACTTTGGCGGCAAGAAAACCGGATGGAATGGGCTGGAGGAAAAGTGTCCATGAGCGCTACGGTGAGCATCCCGCATTGAGCGTGCCGTACGCACTGGCTCGACAGAACGTGCAGGATGACGATGACGAGGAGGACTGGCTGGATACGCAGGACGAGCCTGCCGGGCAGGCCGGACAGGAGAACACACAGGACGGGGGAGACGAAGACGAAGGGGGCGGGTAGGACGGATCCGGCGGCCGACGGAACTGCCAGTGGCTTCCCCCCCCGGTCTGTCCGGAAAGCCGTACCCGAAAAGTTTCCCGGTCCGGACATCGGGGCCTTAAGCTGCATTTTTTGCATGACATTCGATCCGGGACTTCTTTCGGCGCAGGCGGTGACGATTCGGAAAACCGGAATGCACGGAAAGTCCCGTCCGGGTAGCCCTACCGCGCACACCGCTGTCTTTGACTTGACTCCCGCTAGCCGCTATCATCAGCCGGTAACCGCCTTCCGGACCTTCCGGGATCCTGTATCCCGCCAGGACACGCCTCCGGGCCCTTCCCTCCGTCCTGCCCCTCCGGTCGTCCGGGAGCGGATTCCAGGGGATCAGTTTCCCCGGGAACCGTTTCCCGGGGAACCCTCTTCCCGGGGAGCCGCCGACCCGCGCAGGCTCCCGGACGGCTTGTTCGGGGCACCGGGAACGGCCAGGCCAGCGGACGGGCCCGGCTCTGCCGGCACCGGCGGGGCCAGGTCGGATCCCCGCCCGCCATCATGGCCCCGGACGGTGCCGGGGGACCGCAGGCATCGGATCTCCCCTGGCTGTTTCGGAATCCCGCGCGTCTTTCCGGGAGTTCCGGGGAAGCGCGGACAGTCCGCCTTTCAAATTGCCGCCGGACATGAACGGAGGGCGCGGGGCACTTCCCGGACTATCCCCGATACCCCGGATCCGGCACGGGGAGAGCGCTCGTCCGGTGCCGCGGGAAGGTTCCTGCCGGGTCCGCACGACAAGTCCCGGGGAGAGCGATGCCCATCAAGATGCCCCGCATTGCCGAAGACGAGATGATCGCGCTGGTTGCGTACGCCTGCCAGGGTCTCCTTCTCCTCTCCCTGAGCCTGATGTCCATCGCGGAGCCCACCGGAGAGATCTTTCCGGGCCAGCGGGTCGCGGTATGGCCCGTGACGATCATGCTGCCTGCGGCTGGGGTGACCGTTGTGACGCTTCTCGCGGCACGCTTCGTCTCTCTGACGGTAGTCATGCCCAGGGGCACGCCCGTCATTGCGGTTCTGGGCCTGTTCCTGCCGGCGATGCTCGCCTTCATCGTCGACGAGTTCATCTCCGAGTCGCTGTGCGTCTGCGGCATGTCGTTCGTCACTGCGGCGGCCGTGGCCCGCCTGTCCGGCATCGGCATCATCGGGATGCCCAAGAAGCTCCCCATGATCGTGACCGCGCTGATCCTGGCCTGGGCTTTCAGCCCGGATGAACTATGGGCCCAGGAGGTCTACTGGGGCATCACGGGCTCGGCCATCGTCTTCTCTGGCGTCCTGGCGGGCTGCTACGACACCCTCTCGGAGAGGGGCTTCCTTGTGCGGGTAGTGGTAGGCGGATTCGCCCTGGTCTCCATGGGGATGTCGCTCATGACCGTTCGCGCGTTCTCGGCGCTGTTCAGCCTGCTGTCGCGGAGTACCGGCAGGGACTTCGATGAGGAAAGGGCCAGGACGGACGAGGCGCGCGAGCGGGCGAGGAGGTTTTTCGATATGGAGTAGCGGGACGTAAGCCGGATACGGAGTTGCGGGACGCGTGCCGGAAGCGGAAGGCGCGGGGACCTCCCGATGTCCTCCGGGGCCGCTCCGGCTCCGCCTGGAACCCGGTCCGGGACCGAGAGCCCCCGGAGCTGTCACGCCTGGGCCGGGGGCCGCCTCCCGGCCCCCCTCAGGCCACCTGGATTTCCAGGATGTCCCTGGAGAGCCTGAAGCCGTCCGCCGTCCCCCCCCCGGCCCGGAAGGCCAGGAGCTTCTCGAAGAGGTAGCGGGCCCTGGCGGCGAAGCGTGCCGCCATCCTCTCGTCCAGGATGAAGCGTGTGCTGGTCAGAAACGATCTCCCCAGCCCGAAGGCGAGCCTCGTCTCGTAGGTCGCGTCGCCCGTGCGCTCGGCGAACCTTTTGGCCGCGTCCCAGGTCCTCACGGCCGCGGCCGCGAGCCTCCGGCGGACGGGGTGGCTGAGTATCGGGAGCCTCAGGATGGAGACCAGCATGACGGAGACGTCCTGGACGTAGTCGCTTTCCCTCGACCGGTAGAGATCCAGCATGTGGACCCTTCGCGTGCCCGGTTCGTAGAGGATGTTGCTCAGGTTGAAGTCCCCGTGGATGAGCATGCTCATCGGCGCCGGGGATTCCGCCTCCATGGCGGACAGCTCCGGAAGGAGATCCCCGACTGGCCTTATCTCCATGCTGCCCACGGCCCCGCTGAACTTGATTATCTGGGGATATATGCAGCGCGCCTCGTTTATCCTTCCTTCCGTCTGCCTCGCGAACTCGGCGGAGCAGGGGCCGTCCCTTCCCGTCTCCTCCCAGATGCCGCACATGATGTCCAGCGCCGCGTCCAGGCCCTGGAAGGCATCGTCCGGGGCGTTGTCCATGAAGAGCGCCTGGAGGTTCCGGCTGGGGATGTATTCCAGGACTAGCGCCGCCTCCGAGCCCTCGCGGGCGGGTATGAAGGCCTTCACGGCAGGCGTGAGGCCGGGCCGGAGGGCCGCCCATCTGATCAGGCTCTCCCGCTCCCGGGTGAGCTTGAAGGAGGGCCCGTGTTTGAAGAGCACGGTCTCGGCAGACGCGTGGCGGCCTTTGGCGGACCTGTGGGAACCGGCGCCGTGGTTCCCGTTTCCGCCGTGTTGGTGACCGTCGGCTCCGTTGCGGGCGAGATGCCCGCCGACACCGTGATGCCTGTTTCCTCCGGGATCACCGTCGGTTTCGTCGCGGGCGTGATGTTCGCCGTCGGCGTGGTTCCCGTTTCCGACGTTATGACCGTTGGCTCCTTCGCGGGCATGATGGCCGCCGGCGCCGTGATGCCCGTCCGTGGGTTGATGTCCGTCTGCGCCGTGATGCCCGTCGGCGCCGCGATGCCTGTCCGCCCCGTTACAGGGGCGCGTTCCGATTCCGCCTCCCGGCGAGGGAGAGGCGCCCGCCGTACCGGCCCCGTGCTGGCATCTGTCCGGGGAGCCTGAGGGTATCGCGTCAACCACCCCGATGCGGCACCCGGAGCGCCCGCCCCAGATGGAGCGGTAGACCATGCGGCCCGTGTCCATCCGGCTTCCGGTGGCCTTGAGGCCTGCGCCGAGTGCCTTGTACTGCTCGAGCTTGATCTTCTCGCCCATGATGACGTAGATTATCTTCTCGCCAATCTCGAGGAGCATGTCCCCCACACGTTCCAGGTAGTGGACAATCATCAGGGCGGTCACCAGATCCCCCGGATCCGAGACTCCCCTCTTCAGCTCGTCTATGATCTTCGCGAAACGGTCCGCGTAGGAGCCGTCCAGCCTCTCCTCCGCCTGGCCCAGCCGGACGGCCAAGGTGAGATCCTTGCGCTCCAGGGCCGGCTCTATCCGCCCCAGCCCGAAGAGGATCTCGTGGAAGAAGTCGTCCAGGCGGAAGGGCTGGAGGAAGTCCAGGGAGCCCAGGTAGCCCGCCTGCCTGTCGAGGTTCAGGAACAGCTCCGAGACGCGCTCCAGTCTGGAGGCCACGGAGGAGAGCGCCTGGAGGTAGATGGAGTCCCTGCGTCCGGCGGAGCGTCCGGCGTAGAGCTCGAGCGCCTGCTTCTGTATGAGCGCGGACTGGGTGGCAATGTAGGAGGTGCGGTGGTAGAGATCCCGGCTCTTGGCGGGATCCCGGCGGCGCAGGAGATCCCTCGTCTCCGAGGCAGCCTGGAGCACCTCGCTCGCGAGTATCTTGAAGCCTCCCCTGATTTCCGTGAGCACGGCCCTCTACCTCCCCGGGAACGGCCCGTCCAGGGGGAGCGGGGGGACTGCGGGACCTTCCTCTTCCGCCCAGGAGAAGGCCAGGGTGACGCGCACGCGGCCCCGCCTGGCGGAGGTCTCTATGGACATGTCCATAACGCCGGCGGGCTCGAGGGCCACCTTGCGCTGCTGCGACCTGAATGTGAGATTCCTCCCCCTGAAGCCCTCTGTCAGGGCCTCCAGGTAGCGGGCGACGTCCTCGGGGTCGGTGGTGAAGCTGTGGCGGAAGTTGTTCCTGCTCATGGGAGAGGGCTCCGGTCCCCGGGCGGGTGCGCGGGGGGCGGCTTGGTCCGGGCGGGGGTCCGGGCTGGAAGAATGCGGGGGAGGGACGCGGGGGCCGCGCGGGCGTAAAGCCGGTGCCGCCGATGCCGGATCCTTGGCGGGGCCGGGGTCGGCCACTCCGGGGACGTTGTCCCGCGGCGGGAGGGGACATGCGTCCCGCATGTCCCGGCGGTTCGGCCCCGAGCCCGGCCCGGATCATGTCCAGGACCGAACTGTAAATTTCAGAATAGCACATTTGGAGGTATGGATGCAATAGGTGTTTAAAGAGTTGGGGAATTCAGGAATGCAGGACCTGAAGATTCGCGGCTTGCTTTCCGGACGCCTGCCCGTGAATGGGGGGGGTGCCGCCGGCGTCCGGTCGTCTGGTGGCGCGTTGCCCGGGGAGCAGGGCCTGCAAGCTCCCGTATCCCCGAGCTGACGCTCTCTTCGCCGAGGGTTCGGTCCAAAACTCCAAAACTTAAGCTTTTTAAACTTAACAGGAAATAGTATTTTTAAGTCTTTGCAGAATAGCGATTGAAGGTGGATAAACACCGGAATTTGTTTATGTACAATATCGCCACACAGTTGCCTCGCGCTCGGCGGTGGTTTGTCCTATGGGGCTCAGACAATGGTCAATTTTAAGGACGCAATGTCTTCATTGTTCATTAGAATGTCTGTATCTAGTACAAAATCAAATTGACATACTCATCATATGTTTATTGCTGGCTTCAAGGTTTTCCACTTTTTTGCTGAATGCAATATTGTCGAGGAAGCTAAATGTGATTCTCGATAATTCATCAGAGGGGACAAGGATGTGGAGCTGGCCCTCCTCTCACCCACAAGTACCCCCACATGCTGTTGACCGTATGCTTCTGTTTTTAGATATTTTTTTGAACGTTGCTTGGCATTCGTTTCTTTTGCTCTGAATTATTATACAGAGTGGTGAAGAAATCAATGAGAGCAAAGCTTCCTTACTGTATCCCTTCTGTTGAAATTTTTCTGTGGAGCTTGCAATAGCAGTTCACATGTTGGTGAGCATAGTGCGAAGGTTTACTCGAATCCAAGATCATTATATTCCATAATCCCTGATATACATCTTAATATTATCATTGAGAAAACATCACGATATGAATTTTTGATATTTTGGCCTCCAACTACGGCTATCGGTGAAAACAGATGAAACTCTAAGCCGGGAAGGACATAGAATTTATAAGTGACATTATCAGAAGAGAATATTGATCCCACTGCGAAAACCCCTCACTTGAC
>JAISEQ010000435.1 GCA_031264045.1 Deltaproteobacteria bacterium | reverse complement strand
CTTCGGGCTCTTCGGACTTTCCGGCCTTTCCGGCCTTTCCGGACTATCCGGAGTCTTCGGAGTCTTCGGACTCTTCGGACTCTTCGGACTCTTCGGGCTCTTCGGACTTTCCGGACTTTCCGGAGTTTTCGGACTCTTCGGGCTCTTCGGACTTTCCGGCCTTTCCGGACTGTCCGGACTTTCCGGACTCTTATGCTTTTCCGGACTCTTCGGTTCATCAGGGTAAATTTGAAGTCACGGGACTTATGCGCCGTCAGTCCGTTCCGCGCGGACGCGCCGGCCGACGTTCCGGTACGCCCCTTCCTCCGGCTTCATCACGGGCCCTCCGTACCGGCCGCTTTCTCCGCATCTTCCCGCGCCCTGCGTTCTCCGAGGATTCTCGCTATCTGCGCGCAGACCATGAGCTGGATCTGGTGGAAGAACATGAGCGGCAGGATCGCCACTCCGGCGGCCGCCGGAGTGAACAGGACGCCCGCCATGGGGACCCCGGCCATGAGGCTCTTTTTTGAACCGCAGAACAGCACCGCCGTCCTGTCCTCACGGGAGAAGCCCATGAGCCTGCCGGCCAGGCCAGTCAGGAACAGGGCCACGGCCAGAATCGCCATGCAGAATCCCGCCAGGGGCGGCAGGAGCGACAGGTGGATGCCTTTCCAGAGGCCTTCGACGGCGGCGTGCGAGAAGCTCACGAAGACTATGAAGACCACCGACAGCCGGTCCGTGAAGCCGACGACGGCGCCGCGGCGGTCGAGAAATCCCCTCATCAGGGGACGCAGGGCCTGCCCCGCCGCGAACGGAAGCAGCAGCTGCAGGGCCAGATCCTTCACGGCGTCCGTTCCCGCGCTCACGGAAGGCGCGTGCATGGTGAAGGCCACGATGGCAGGGGTGGCCAGGACGCCTATGACGCTCGAGGCGGAGGCCGCGCACACGGCGACGGCCACGCTCCCGCGAGCTATGGACGTGAACGCTATGGAGGACTGCACGGTGGAGGGGAGCGCCGCCAGGAACACTATGCCCGCCGCCAGCTCCGGACCGAGCGCGCGGTCGGCCAGCGGCTTCGCCGCGAGGGCCGTCAGGGGGAACATCAGGAAGGTGGCGGCCAGTATGACCAGATGCACCCTGAACGCGGTGAGCCCGCCGATCAGGGCTTCCCGGCTCAGCTTGGCGCCGTGGAGGAAGAAGAGCGCCCCCACCACCAGCTTGGACATGAGCGCCGCCGCATCCGCCGCCGCGCCGCGCGGGGGGCAGACGAACGAGAGCGCCACGGCCCCCAGGAGAGCCAGGGTGAAGCCGTCCGCAATCCCCCCGAGCCGTCCGGGACGTCCAGCCTTCGGGCCGGTCATGGGCAAGCCCCCTTCCGGACCCGCGAGGGGCCCAGCGTCATTATAGGGCGACGGGACGCGGCTTTCAGCCCGCAGGTTCCGTTCCTTCCGGGGGTTCCGTTCCGCGACGTGAGGCCGGTTGCGTTCCGCGACGTGAGGCCGGTTCCGTTCCGCCGTCCGGCGGGTTCCGCGGACCCGAGCGCCGGACGGCGTCTCAGGCCCTTCCGGCCGGGCGCCTCCTCCCCCGGGGGTTCCCTCCGGCCGCCGGGACGGCCTTCCCGTGCCTCCTCCGCACCTCCTCACAGCAGCTTCCGTCCTCAGGGCGCGACCGAGCCTTTTCCGCGGCGGCCCCCGCCGCGCGGGCGGCCTGCCTGCTGCGGGCCGCGTCCTCAGCGCGGCTTTGTCCGGGGGGGACGCGAAGCTCCAGAACCGCCCGGGGACGGGGCGGACCGGCGAACCGCGCGGCGCGCTCCCGGAGGCGAAGCTTCCGAACCGCCCAGGGACGTGGCGGACGGGGAAATCGGGCCGGAGGGGGAGTGGACGGCCGCGCGGGGAAACCCGTAACGCTACCAGTTCCCCTGCCGGAACCTCTCGCCGGGGGTGGACGGCCGGGGCGGCTGGGGGGGCTGGGGGCCTCCGCGGGCCGCCGGGGTGAGCCGGTCGGTCTTGCGGACGCCGTAGAGCCTGCCCTCCTCCAGGGCGGCTCGCTCCGCGGCGTAGAAGGCGGTCAGAAAGTCCCGGCACTCGCCGGAGGACATGTCGGGGGGGAGAGCGATGCCGATCTTTTCCGCGATCTTCCCCGCCACCTTGAAGAGCGGGGCTTCATGCCCGGCTCGCAGGGGCTTTCTCAGGATCTCTTCCAGGACCATGAGCTCGTAGTCCCCGTAGATGGAGAGCTGCCCTTTCGTGAAGCTCCAGCGCGCCTTCGACCGGTCCTGTTCCGGGGCGGCCAGATCGGGCGCCAGGGCGGGGGCGGGCAGGGATATCACCAGAGTGTCGCCTATCATGTCCCCGGCCCTCATGCGGTCGCGGTTCCATAAGGGGAGGAGGGTGACCGCGAGGAACCAGACGACCGCGAACGCGGGCCCGCTTATCCCCAAGCCCCCCACCGCCACGAGCGAGATGAGCGGCATGAGGAGCTCGAACTGCCTGGTCAGGTTGCGCACGACCACGGCGTAGGGGCCCAGGGCCCCTCCGCTGCGGCTGATGACCTTGATCCGCGTGGCCCGCTTGCCCGGCGTGGATCCCTGCCAGGAAAGCTCGAAGTAGACGAAGTAGACGTTGTTGAGGACGAAGCTCATGAAGGCCGTGAGCGTGAACACGAGACGGGAGTCCTCGCCGATGATCCTGAACGGCACCGTGAAGATGAGCAGGTTCAGCCCGACTATGATGAACAGGTCGTACATGAAGGCCAGGAGCCGCTCGGGTCTGGAAGCCAGCTTGAGGGTGAGCAGGGAGCCCTCGGGGCTGAGGAGCGTCCTCTCGGAGCCGTCGATTGCGGAGCTGAACTCCCTGAAGCGCCAGAAGGCTGGGGGCTTTGATGCCTGGGCCTGCGGGTAGCCGTTCCAGGCGGGAGCCGGCCGCGAAAGGAGCCAGCCCTGGCCGGCCCCCTGGGGGGGCCCCGTCGGGATTGGCAGACGGGGCAGGGCGTCGGGGAACTGCCGGGGCCCGTCCCCGTACTGGCCCTGGGGGGGCTGGTGGGGGAACTGCCGGGGCCCGTCCCCGTACTGGCCCTGGGGGGGGAACTGCCGGGGCCCGTCCCCGTGCTGACCCTGCGGGGGTATGGCGCCGGGGCGGCTGTCCCGCGCGCGCTCCTCAGGAAGGCTCCGGGCATGCGGGTCCTCCGGGAAGCCCGGGCCGAGGTCCTGGGGCAGCGGCATCCGGGAGGACTCTCCCCCGGGCCGGCTTCCGGGATTTCCGGGTCCCTGCGGTCCCCGTGCTGGCGGCGTCCCGCTCACGCGCGATACCTCATGACGCCCCGTCCCTTCCCCGGCAGGTGAAGTACCAGAACCAGAATATGGCGGTGAAAAAGGCGAAGAACACCCTGCCGGCGGTGAACGATATGAGCTGCCTGAAGCCCCCCTCCAGGATGGAGGCTATGAAGAGCATCATGACGG
Organism: Deltaproteobacteria bacterium; assembly: GCA_031264045.1. Taxonomy (GTDB): domain Bacteria; phylum Desulfobacterota; class Desulfarculia; order Adiutricales; family Adiutricaceae; genus JAIRZX01. Next base: position 9,700 of record JAISEQ010000435.1, on the reverse strand, counting down.
CCCCGAGGACCACCATGCCCGCCCTCATCCCGGCGCGGGCGACCGCCAGCTTCCTGGGCAGCGCCCCCGGCAGCACTATGGCCTGGGCGACGGACAGCCCGGCCGCCGCCGTCAGCAGGATGGCCAGGATCTCCGTCACGCCGTGGATGGAGAGCCAGGCTATGAAGGGGAGGGCCAGATCCTTCTGGACATGGAGCGACACCATGGCGCCCATCAGCTTCCCGTTGGAGAAGAGGAGGGCGGCGGTGGGCACCCCCAGGGCGAAGGAGAGGGTGAAGCACAGGAGCGCCACCTTGCTGTTGTGGCGGAAGAGGAAGTTCGCGAAATGGACGAAGGTGTCCGCGAAGCCGGGCCATTCGGCGAAGATCTCCTCGTCCAGGATATACTGGCGGCTGTCGGACGGGGAGACCGTGCCGAAGTGCCGGGGGACGATTTCGTGGAAGTTGTTCAGATCGTCGTTCACCAGCATGTATCCCGACACGAAGCCGGAGAGCATGAGGACGAAGCTCGCCAGGACGTGGATCCCCACGCCCCTCACGGCGTTCGGGAAGTCGCGGGAGACGAAGCGCCGGAACACCTCCCGCAGGGTCTCCCTGGGACCGTAGACCGCTATGTAGGCGCGGAACGAGAGGTTCTCCAGATACGCGAGGAGCCTCCTGTCGAGTATGAGGTTCCGGGCGAGCGAAAGGGACGATACCGAAACCTGGTAGAGGCCGGGAAGCTCCAGGGCCTCCCCCGCGGAAAGCGATCTCGCGCCCTTCCTGTCCATCTTGGCCAGGAGGGCCTCGAGCCGCGTCCAGCTTTCCTCGCGGCCCTTCCTGAACCTGGCGCTCCGCAGTCCCTGCTCCGCTCCGGAAGGCCACGCGTCCGCCGTCCCGGGGGGAGGGGCCGCGCCGGGCATGGGGGTTTCGGGGGGCGGGCGGCGCGCCGGGGTTTCGGGGGGCGGGCGGCGCGCCGGGGTTTCGGGGGGCGCGCCGGGCGCCGGGGCCGGGGCCGCCGGCCGGGGGCCTCCGCCACGGTGAGGGTAGCCGGTCACAGGAGCCCCCTCTGCTTTATCGTGAGATAGCGGTTCAGCAGGGCCGCGCCCGCTTCGGCGGGGGGGAGATCCAGCGACCAGACCCCCAGGCGGCTCACGCGTTCCAGGGCCACCGCGCGGTCGCGCATGAGCCCCTCGGCTATGACGCTCTCGGCCATGGACCGGTAGTCGGCGGGGGCCTTCGCGGCGAGCCGCGCGGTCTGCGGGTCCGGGGTGGACACGAAGACTACCAGGTGCCTGCGGCTCAGGAGCTCCAGGCAGTCCAGGAGAAGCGACGCCCCGGCGGATTCCCCGAACTCGGTGAAGAGGACCACCAGGGACCGGTGCCGGAGCCTCGAGGCGAGCTCGGTGAGGCACAGCGTGAAGTTGGTCTCCTCGGCGCGGTAGTCGAGCCTGGACGTGAAGCGCTGGAGCTTCAGGAAGAAGGACGGGGTCCTGCCGGGGGAGAGGAAGCTCCGGAAGTTCGAGTCGAAGCCGCAGGATCCCACCAGATCCCCGCTCCGGAGCGACAGCCAGCCCAGGAGGAGCCCCGCCCTCACGAAGTGGTCCAGGCGCGGGAGGCCCCCCACCGGCTCGCACATGAGCCGGCCGGTGTCGAAGCCCAGGACCACCCGGCAGTTGCGCTCCATGCGGAACTCCTTCGCGAGAAGCCTGCGGTGCCTGGCGGAGCGCTTCCAGTCGATGAAGCGGTTGTCCATGCCCCTGCGGTACTCCGAGAGGTTCTCGAACTCCGAGCCTTCCCCCCTGACGGGGAGGGTCAGCGCCCCGCTCGCCCCCTCGCGGGAGAGGAAGGCGAGCGCCTCTCCGTGGACGCGCCTCACGTCCTGGACTATCTCGCAGTCGTAGGCCAGGGGCCTGGACACCCTCGTCTCGGCAAAGCCCAGGGGGCCTCGCCAGCTGGTCCACAGCGCCCTGAAGCTGGCCCCCCCGCGGCGCCGGGGCACGAGCTCCAGCTCGGCCTCGCCCTCCCCGTCCAGCACGGCGGCCTGGACCGACGGGTGGTCCTTCACCGGACCCAGGACCTCCAGGAGCATCCGGACGCGGAGCTCCCCGGCATGGCCGGGAAGGCTCACGGGTATCCGGAACGTTTCGGGGGTGCCGGCGTACAGGAGCTTCGGCGGCGTGAACTCCGTTTCCAGGGCGGAGGCCGGGGGGCTCTTGGCGACGTCGTAGAGGAACAGCACGAGCGCCAGCCCCGGCAGGTAGAGGGCCGCGAGGAAGCTGTCCGGCATGGCGGAGAGCACCACCGCCGCTATCGGGACGGAGCAGGCCACCGTGACGGCGCATCTCGGGGTGGGAAGGATCATGGGGGTACGGGGCCGGCCGGTCCGGGCCGGGGGGTAAGTCGCGGGGACGGCGCGTGCCGGCGGGCCGGCGCTGTTCCGCAGGGGGGGGGACGGCGGCCGGCCGGAAGGGGGCCGCGTCCGGGTCCGGGACGGGAATGGCGTCCTGGTCCGGGACGGGACGGGAATGGGGGCCGGTTCCCGCCGCGGGACGCGCCCGTGCGGAAGGGATGCCGGCCGGGAGGGCCGGGGGCCGCTTCCGGCCCGCGGAGCCCCCGTCCCTATCTGGGGGCGGGGATCTGGTTCAGGATGTCCATGACCGCCCGGTCGGGGGTGAAGCCCTCGATGTCCGAGGACGGGGTCATGACCAGGCGGTGCCGGAGGAGGGGGGCCGCCAGGATCTTCACGTCGTCCGGGATGGCGAAGTCCCTGCCCTGGAGCGCCGCGAAGGCGCGGGAGGCCGCCGACAGCATGGCGGCGGAGCGGGGGGAGGCTCCGGTCTCCACGGCGGGGTGGGCGCGGGTGGCGCGTATGACGTCCACGATGTAGGCGGCGAGGGGGTCGGCGAGCCTGACGGACGCCGCGGCCGCCCTGGCGTAGGCCACGTGCTCCTTGTTGGCCACGGCGCCCACGCCCAGGCTCGAGGGCTTGGGCATGGAGGGTTTGGATCCGTGCCGGCGGACTATCTCTATCTCCTCGTCCCTGGAGGGGTAGTCGAGGAGGATCTTGAAGAGGAAGCGGTCGAGCTGGGCCTCGGGGAGCGGATAGGTGCCCTGCTGCTCTATGGGGTTCTGGGTGGCGGCGACCAGGAAGTCGTCCCCCAGATCCAGGGTGCGGCGGTCTATGGTCACGGCCCTCTCGCTCATGGCCTGGAGGAGCGCCGCCTGGGTCTTGGGCGGGGTGCGGTTTATCTCGTCCGCCAGGAGGATCTCGGTGAACACCGGCCCCGGGGTGAGCGTGAACTCGTTCGTCTGGAAGTTGAAGAGGTTCGTGCCGATGATGTCGCCGGGCATCATGTCCGGGGTGAACTGTATCCTCCCGAACTGGAGCCCCAGGCTCATCGCGAACGACTGCACGAGCAGCGTCTTGCCCGTGCCCGGCACGCCTTCCAGGAGCACGTGCCCCCCGCACATGAGCGAGCAGAGAAGGAGCTCCAAGGCGCCCTCCATGCCCACAATCACCTTACCGACTTCGGCGCGCACGGCGCCCGTGATCCTTGCCACCAGTTCCAGGTCCAATTTCCGCCCCCTCCTTCCAGAGGTGGAGCCTCCCCGCGAAGAAGAGGAGGCGGGAGGCCGAAGGGCTGGGGAGCGAGAGCTCCCTTTCCGCCTCGGCCGCCAGTTTCTTGAGGTTCCAGGGCCCCCCGGAGGGGGATCTGGAGTCCAGCCACTCCACGAGCGCCCGCCTGTCGCGCCTGGCCGCCGGCGGGGCCTTCAGGGCCCTCGCCGCCGATGATATGACCGAGTCCATGAAGCGCCGGAAGAGCTCGAGCCTCAGGGGCCCCCTCTCCAGGATGAGGGCAGTGTTGGCTATGAGACCCGCCTTGCCGAAGCTCGTCTCGGGACGGCGGACTTCCGGCCACATGCGCTTCATGCCGAAGAGGAGCAGGAGGAGCGCCGCGAGGAAGGCCAGCAGTATCGGGCCCTTGTCCCGGAAGCTGAAGAAGTTTCTGAAGGACGGCCACAGGCTGGGGCGGTAGCTCCCGGAGTCCCGGAGCTTCAGGTGCGACTCGTCGAAGGTGATTTCCGCGGAGTAGGGGAGATCCTCCGTCCAGAGCTCCGCGAGCTTCAGGGCGAAGCGCAGGTTCTGGCCCCTCGTGATCCCGTGGTTGGAGGTGAGATCCGGGTCTGAGACTATCCAGATCCTGGGGGTGCGGTTGTACAGGAGCTCGCCCACGAGCACCCCGTCCCGGGACGCCACTATCGGGATCAGGCCCGGCGGCGTCATGAGCTGGACCGGGTTCCCCCCGAAGTCCGGCTCGACGCCCGTCGCGTTCAGCGCGAAGGTCTGCGGGGAGTCCGATGCGATGATTTCGGGGACGGGCGGGGGCTCCGCCCCCTCCTCCAGGCCGACGGACCCGAGGGCCTCCAGCAGGTGGTTCGGGGGGGAGTAGAAGGGCCTGGCGTCCTTCACCCACCCGCTCCTGAAGGAGTCGTCCCGCGCCCTCCACTTGGGAAGCACCGCGAGCACCCTGCCCCTGGACCGGCCGAGCTCGTCGAAGTCGCGGTCGGAACCGAGGAATCCCTCGAGGTCGGTGATGACCAGGGCGGAGAACGGGCCGGACGGGAGCGGCGTTTCCGCCACCCTGCGCTCCACGAAGGGCTTCCGTTCGCGCAGGAGCTCGAAGAAGGCCTCGTGGCCCAGGGCCGAGGACGAGTAGGAGCCGTAGGAGCTGTCCCGCACCACCGGCGAGGTGGTCCGGGGCACCGCCCCGCACTCCCTCGCCCGCTTGCTGGTGACGGAGATTGCGGCGGCGAGCGCTATCAGGAGCGCCGCCGCGGCCACGACGGCCGGGATCGGGATCCTGCGGGGACCGCTCACGGCGCGCCCGCCCCGCCGGTGCCGGCGGAAGCCCAGGAAGCGGAGTCGGAGGTCTCGGAAGCGGAGTCGGCGGGACTGCCCGGGTCCGGGGAGGGTCCCGGGGAAGCGGTCCGGGAGTCGGGGGAGCCCGCGGGCCCTCCGGAAGGCGCGGGGGCGGAGCCTGCCGGGACGGGCTCCGCGGCATCGGGCGGCGGGCCGGCCGGGACGTCCTTACGGAGCGCGGAGGCCGCCGCCGATGGAGTGACGGAGCCCATGAGCCTCCCGAAACTTGTCCGCGCGGACCTGTAGTGATCCCGGCCCAGCTGGTAGCTGCCGAACCAGGCGCCTTCGGTCATGAAGACCAGCTCCCTCAGGGACTCGTCCTCGGTGCGGTTCAGGGGAAGGGCGGGCAGGAGCTCCCTGGAGGTCATGTGCGGGGGGACCTTCAGCTTGTCGCGCTTGCGGAAGGCCTCCAGGCCGTTCAGGAGGAGCGCGTGCACCGCCTCCACGAAAAGGCCTCTCTCCGCCAGGGCGTCCGCGTCGTCGCGGACCCCCTTGAGCGCGGTGTCCAGCTCCCTTCTGGAGCGGGCGGGCACCGGGGCCGCGGCCTTGGAGGCGTTCGCCTTTTCCTTCACGGCCCTGCGCGCCCTGGCTACGAGGATGAAGGCCAGCGCCACGCATCCCCCAAGGGCCAGGGCCGCGGCCGCCTTGGCGAGGGAGACGGGGGGCTTGGGGATGTCCGGCATCTTCGGGGGCGCCTTGGGCCTGAACAGGGGAAGCTCGGTCTGGATGCCCTTTTCCTTCACGGTCTTCTGCAGGTGCCTCTCCAGGGCCGAGTATCCGTCGTCCACCGGCTTGGGCGTCCCTTCCGGTCCGTCGGGGGTGGGGGCCACGGCCGCGAGCGCCTCGGAGGATACCGGGGGAACGCCGGCCGCCGAGCCGAAGATCAGCAGGGCGGCGGCCAGGGCCGCCGCTGCCGCCGCAGACGCGCTCCCCGAGCGCGGTCTCCCCGGAAGGTCCGCCGGCCCGGGCGCCCCGCGCGCGGCGGAGCCTTCGGGCGGGGCGCTTGGCGGGAAAGGCGAGAGTGGCATGTTACCTCGGGGAAGGCGGACGGGCACGGGTCCGGACGCGGGGCGGCATGTCGGCCTGAACGGGCGATAGCGGCAGGGAGAGCATTATCCCATATTAGACGGGGCATGGCAAAGGCTCTTCGGGGGCATGGCGGGAGGGTCTTCGGGGCATGGCAAAGGCTCTTCGGGGGCATGGCAAAGGCTCTTCGGGGGCATGGCGGGAGGCTCTTCGGGGGGGACCGGCAGGGCGGCACGGCCTCCGGGGCACGATTCCCCGCGGCCTCCGGGCCGGGTTCCCTGCCCGGACCTTTCCCGGCGTCCGGGGGCTCCGCGGCCTCCGGGGCAGGGCTCGCGGGCTTACGGGTCAGGGCGCCTCCGCCTCCGGTTCAGGGCTCACGGGCCGCCGGGCGAGGGCGCCTCCGCCTCCGGATCTGCCCTCCGGGGCCCCTTCCGGCCTGCGGGCCGGGACGGTCTCAGGGCTCCCGGCCGGTCCGGCCCTCCGGGGCCTCCCCGTCCTCCGCGCCGTCCCTTCCTTCGGCGGCCCTCTCGGCCTCCTTCAGCTCCGAGTCCCTAATGTAGAGAGGGATTATCTCGGAGGGGGGGCCGGCCCCGACTATCCTCCCGGCCTCCATCCAGTACAGGACGTCGCAGAGCTCCACGGTGGAGAGCCGGTGGGCGATGACGACGGTGGTCACGTCCTCCCCTGCCTCCGCGAGGGTCCTGCGGATGATGTTCTCGCTGGCCTGGTCCAGGGCGCTCGTGGCCTCGTCGAAGAGTATCACCTGCGGCTCGGAGTAGAGGGCCCTGGCTATGGCCACGCGCTGGATCTGCCCCCCCGAGAGGCTCTGGGAGGACGAGGACAGCGGCATGTCCAGGCCCCGGGGGTCGGTCTCCGCGAAGTCCGCCGCCGCGCGGGCGAGCGCCCGCCTCACCCTCCCCTCGTCCGGGGTGCCCCCCCAGTCGGCGAAGGCGACGTTCTCGGCCAGCGTCCCGTCCATGACGAGGGGGTTCTGGGGCACGTAGCCCAGGATCCTGAAGTAGGACTCCCTCCCTGCGGGGGTCAGGGGCTTCCCGTCCACCAGGAACTCCCCCTCTGTGGGGGGGGTCAGCCCCGAGAGGAGAAGGGCCAGGGTGGACTTGCCGGAACCGGAGGCGCCCACCAGGCCCACCCGCGCGCCCTTGGGGATGGCGAGGCTCACGTCCGAGAGCGCGTCGCGGGCGGCGCCGGGGTAGCGGAAGGAGGCGTCCCTGAGGCGGAGCTCCCCGGCGAAGCGGAAGTCCGGGTCCGGATCGGGGGGCGGCTGGCCGCCCTCCTCCTGGAAGCGGTCCCAGAGGTCGAAGTAGGCTATCGCCGTGGGCCTGTTGCCCCGGATCCTCACCGAATAGACGAGGCAGCGGTTCACGGCGGGGAGTATCCTCCAGGCGGTGAGCATCAGGAGGGACGCGGTCTGGACTATCTCCTCCATGGGCAGGCTCATGGCGAGCATGCCCACGACCATGGCGCCCATGGTGGCGAAGCCCAGGGTTTCCAGTATCTGCTGCGGCATGAGGCCCAGATAGCTTATGACCACCCTGGGCTTGAGGCCCCTGGCCAGCGTCTGCGCGAAGTTCCGGACGGCCAGGGCCTGGGCCCGGTGGATGATTATCTCGCGGATGCCGCGGGAGGCCGCCATGAGGATGCGGTTCTCGTCCGTCACGGCCTTCAGGACGTTCGCGCCCTCCCTGTCGAGGCGCCTGCGGAAGAAGGCGTAGAGCAGGAGCGCCGCGGTCCCGAAGACGGCGAACGCAGTGAAGGTGAGCTTCGGCTCCAGGCAGGAGAGGGACACGAAGAGCGTGAGGCAGATGAGCGCGTTGGAGTAGAACAGGAGCAGGCTCGAGGTGTAGTCCGCGAGCACGTGGCGGTTTATCACCTTCAGGACGGCTTCCTGGCTCTCGGGGGTCATGTGCCAGAGGTAGTCGCGGGCCATGTAGCGGCGGATGGTCTCCGTCGAGATGTACATGACCGACCGCTCCGCGAACGCCGAGCAGGCGCGGCTCGCCAGGACGGCCGCCGCGCACTTCATGGCGATGGACGTGACCATCATGAGGCTCGCTAGGGCGACTATCCTTCTGGGCGAACCCAGTATTTCGGCCTTGAGGGACGGGAACGCCCAGACGAGGGGCCTCAGGAGGAAGTTGTCCGGCACGGCCTCCGGGGTGGCGATGCTCATGGCGAAGACAGATATGCAGACGAGGGACAGCGTCTCCAGGAAGCCGGTGCCCAGCTGGATGGCCAAAACCGACCACCAGCGGAGCTTCAGGCCTCCGGGCAGGGCCCGCAGGAGCCTCACCGCGTCCTTCAGGAAGGCGCGGTAGAAGGACTGCGCGGTCCTCACGGGAGTGAGGGCGTTCATTTCCCGCCCTTCCGGCCGCCCTTCCGGGAACCCTTCGGGCCGCGCCTCCCGCCTCCCCCGCCCCTGCCCGCGGCGGCCGCGGGGGGGGCGCCTCTCCCGCCGGCCGCGGCCGCGCCGGTGGGCGCGGGCCGCCTGAGGGCCCAGACCAGGAGCCCGGCGCCGAAGAGGCAGGGCAGGACGGAGAGCATCTGCCCGCGGGACAGCAGGAGGACGTCCGCGTCGTTCTGGCGCTCCTTCAGGAATTCCACCAGGAACCTTCCGGCGAAGTAGCCGGCGAGGAAGAGCGCCGCGAGCGCCCCCCTGGGCCTCCTCTCCCCGCCCATGAGCCTGTCCGCCAGGAGAAGCGAGCCGAGGACCGCCGCCCCCAGGAGGAACTCCAGCGCCTGGGTGGGGTATCTGGCCGGGACGGAGTCCAGGGGGAACCAGTAGTCGTGGCGGGGGAACCTCACGCCGAAGGGCGAGCCCGGGGGGACGGCCCTGCCCACGATCTCGGAATTGAAGAGGTTCCCCACGCGTATGAGGCCGGCCCCCGCAGCGGCGGAGAAGGAGAAGCGGTCGCACAGCTCCCAGAAGGGGATCCCTGCGGAGCGGGAATGCCAGAGAAGGGCAGCGGCCAGACCCAGGGCGGCCCCGTGGCTGGCGAGCCCGCCTTCCCAGATCCTGAAGAACCACGCCGGATCGGACAGGAAGTAGTCCAGGTTGTAGAAGAGGATGTGGCCTGCCCTGGCCCCCAGGACTGTGCCGACGAAGCCCGGGAGGATGAAGGAGCCGGCCGCGTCCGCCCCCCGGCCGCCGCGCTCCATCTGCCAGCGGAAGAGGGCGTATCCCGCGAGGAACGCGCAGGCGAAGAACAGGCCGTACCACCTGATCGGCCAGCCTATGCCCGGCACGTAGAAGAGGATGGGGTCCACGTTCCAGACCGGGGCCAAGGGGGATCCTTTCTGGGGCGGGCCGGTGCCCGGGGGAGGGGGTGCGGGGCGGGCGAAAGGGGGCCGGCCGGTCCGCGGCGGCCGGGAAACAAAAGGCCCGGGCATTCCCCGGGCGGCCAGCGGGGACGGCGCCCCGCCCCCTGGTTTATAGAGGAAAGGCGCCGGCTTGTAAAGCTCGGGGAGGGGGGGGCCGGGAGCCCCGGGCGCCGGATCCGGCAGACCTCCCGCCGTCCGGAGGCTTTCCGGAACCTGTCCTGCCGGGAGCGCGTCGGGGGCGGCCGGGAGGATCGTGACGTGTCTGGGAGGCGGGACCGGAGGCGCGGCGCCGGAAGGCGCGGAAGCGTCCGTCCTCCGGCGGGCGGCCCCGTGGGCCCGCCGCGCGGAGGGGCCCTTCCGGGAGTAGGGTCCGCTTCGGGGGGAGGGTCCCTTCCGTGAAGGGGTCCGCTTCGGGGGGAGGGTCCCTTCCGTG
>JAISEQ010000413.1 GCA_031264045.1 Deltaproteobacteria bacterium | reverse complement strand
CGACGCCTCCGGGGTTCCGGGCCGGGAGGCGGATTCCCCGTACGGTCGGGATCGGGAGGACGTTTCCCCGTGTGGCCGGGATCGGGGGGACGTTTCCCCGTGCGGCCGGGATCGGGGGGACGTTTCCGCTTATGACCCGGATCGGGGGGACGTTTCCGCTTATGACCCGGATCGGGGGGATGGTTCACCGTGCGGCGCGGACCGGGACGGCGGTTCCCCATCCGGCAGGGGCCGGGACGGACGGGACGGAACCCCGTTCATCCCCGGAGCCGCGTCGTTCCTGGAAAGGCAGGGGCTAATGGAGCGCGAGGAGGAGACGGGGAAAGAAACCCCCTTCGATCTGACGAGGACCCCACTGGAGATCCCCCAGGACCGCCCGGGCAGGCTTCAGGCCCTGGCCAGGGCCGATGAGGGCTTCCTCCTGGCCCTGGCGTACTCCTCCCAGCGCGGCTACGGCTCGGTCCATCCGTTCGTGGCCGATCTGAGGCTGGGGACGGTCGAGGTCGAGTTCACGGCCCCGGAGACGGGCTTCCCGGTGACGGTGGGCGAGATTGAGTTGACCGAGTGCCAGACGGCCTGCCAGTTCAAGGGCGGCGGGGGGAAGCCGCCCATGTTCACCCGGGGCTACGGGCTCACGGTGGGCAAAAACGAGCGCAAGGCCCTGTCCATGTCCATCGTGGACAGGGCGCTCAGGTCGCGCGAGCTGGGCGAGGCGGTGAAGGGCCCCGCCCAGGACGAGGAGTTCGTGCTGTACCACGCTGACAACGTCGAGGCGTCTGGCTTCGTGTCTCACATAAAGCTCCCGCATTACGTGGACTTCCAGGCCGAGCTGGCGATGCTCCGGCACATGCGCTCCGGGGCGGCGGACGGACCGGAATTCGGTCCGGACGCGGAGGCGGGCCGCGGAGCCCGCGCCGCCCGGGGTGCGGACGCGGAACAGGGCGCTTCCGGGGAGGCCGGGGGCGGAGTCGCCCCGGGGAAGGCGTTATGAGGCCCGGCGGCGCGGACGGGGCCGGGCTCGAGCCCGGCGGGACCATCGGCGAGATCCTGGAGCGGAGGGGCAGGGAGAGGCGCGGGGGGGCGCGGGCCTACAACTTCGCGTACCTGGACGAGGACACCAAGAGGGAGATCCGGAGGGCCCTCCTGAAGGCCGTGGCCGTTCCGGGCCTGCAGGTACCGTTCGCGGGACGGGAGATGCCCATGCCCTACGGCTGGGGCACGGGGGGCATCCAGGTTACGGCTTCCGTAATCGGGCCAGGGGACGTCCTGAAGGTGATCGATCAGGGCTCGGACGACACCACCAACGCCGTCTCCATCAGGGCCTTCCACCGGGCCCTGACCGGGGTGGCCACCACCGCCGCCACGGACGAGGCGACCATCATCCAGACCAGGCACAGAATCCCCGAGACGCCCCTGATGGAGGGCCAGATCATGGTCTACCAGGTGCCGCTTCCTGAACCCATGCGGCAGCTTGAGCCGAGCGAGCTGGAGACGAGGACCCTGCATGCCCTTGAGGAATACGGGACCATGTACCTGAAGCTCTACGAGGACGTGGCCAGGCACGGGGAGATAGCCATCAGCTACGACTACCCGGTCATGGTGGCGGGACGCTACGCCGCGAGCCCGTCGCCCATCCCGCGCTTCGACAACCCCAAGCTTGACGGCTCCCCCGCCCTCCACCTCTTCGGGGCGGGGAGGGAGCGGCGGGTCTACGCGATCCCCCCCCACACGAGGGTGAAAAGCTTCGACTTCAGCGACCACCCCTTCCGGATCCAGAGATGGGACCGGGCCTGCGCCGTCTGCGGGGCTACCGGCTCCTACCTGGACGAGATAGTGACGGACGACGCGGGCGGAAGGATGTTCGTCTGCTCGGACACGGACCACTGCCGGCGCGGGCTCGGGCGGCCTGGTGGGCCCGGGCCGCCCGATCTGCCGGGGGCACCAGATCTGCGGGGCTCGCCAGAACTGCCCGGGGTGCCCGATCTGCCGGGGGGGATGGCGCGGCCCGGAGGGGGGAGAACGGCATGATCGGGAATCCGGTCCTCGCCGCGAGCGGGGTCACGTGCCTCTACGGATCCCGTACGGGCTGCGCGGACGTCTCGCTCGAGGTCCACCCCGGCGAGATTCTGGCCCTAGCGGGAGAGTCGGGGAGCGGCAAGACGACCGTGCTGAAGGCCCTCTCGGGGCAGCTGAAGCCGGCCGCGGGGCGGGTCCTCTACCGGGACGCCGGCGGCGCCGAGCTGGACGTGCATGCGCTCACGGAGGGCAGGAGAAGGCTCCTCATGCGCACGGAGCTGGGATTCGTCCACCAGAACCCCAGGGACGGGCTGAACATGGCGGTTAGCGCCGGAGCCAACGTCGCGGACCGGCTCCTCTCGGGCGGAGAGCGCGGCTACGGGCGGGCAAGGTCCGCGGCCCTGGACTGGCTCGGCAGGGTGGAGATTCCAGCGGACAGGCTGGACGACAGGCCCGGGCGGTATTCCGGGGGCATGCTCCAGAGGCTCCAGATAGCCAGGAATCTGGTGACGGCCCCCAGGCTGGTCTTCCTTGACGAGCCGACCGGCGGGCTGGACGCGTCGGTCCAGGCCAGGCTCCTGGATCTCATCCGCGACCTCGTGGCCACCCTGAAGCTGGCGGCCGTCCTGGTCACCCACGATCTGGCGGTGGCCAGGCTCCTGAGCCAGAGGCTCATGGTCATGAAGGAGGGCATGGTTATAGAAAGCGGGCTGACCGACCAGGTGCTCGACGACCCCCAGGAGCCCTACACCCAGCTCCTGGTCTCCTCGATTCTGGAAGCCTGAGGGCGGCGGCAGGGAAGCGGGCGCGGTCGCGCCGGGGCACGGGGCTGTCTGCGGCCCCGGATTCGGACGTTTCGTCGGCCGGCAGGCCGGGAAGGGACAAGTGGGACTGATGGATTCGGAAACGGCATTTGCCGGAGCAGGGACTTCCGGCTTCACCGGAGCGGAGCGCCACTCCGCGCGGGGCGCTCCCGGCCCGGTCGGCGGGAGGCAGGCATGCCGCGCCCCCGCGGCCCCGATGCCGGAGCTGGGCGCCTCGCGGGTGCCGCTACCCGCCGACTCTTCCTCTGAACCCCGCCCCCCATTCCCTTCCCCGGAACCCTTGCCCGGCGCGTCTTTCCCGGAACCCCTGCCCGGCGCGTCTTTCCCGGAACCCCGGCTCGGCGCGTCTTTCCCGGACCCCCGGCTCGGGCCCGGCGAGATGGTCCGCGCGGAGGGGCTGTCCAAGACCTTTGTCCTGCACCTGTCCGGACCGGCCGTGCTGAAGGCACTGGAGGACGTCTCCTTCTCGGTCCGCGCGGGGGAATGCCTGGCCGTCACCGGCCCTTCCGGATCGGGCAAGTCGAGCCTTCTCCGGTGCGTCTACGGGAACTACCTCCCGACTTCGGGCGACGTGCTGGTGGACGACGGAGCCAACGGGGCAGTCTCCGTGGCGCGGGCGGGGCCCAGGGACATCCTGGGGCTGAGGCTGAGGACGCTGGGCTACGTGAGCCAGTTCCTGAGGGTCATCCCCAGGGTGAGCGCGCTGGACGTGGTTGCGGAGCCGCTCGAGGCCAGGGGGGTCCCTCGGGACGCCGCCAGGCGCCGGGCCGCAGAGCTCCTGGGGAGGCTCAACATCCCCGGAAGGCTCCAGGCGCTTCCCCCCGCGACCTTCTCCGGGGGGGAGAGGCAGAGGGTCAACCTGGCGAGGTGCCTCGTCTGGCCGGCCCCGGTGCTCCTGCTGGACGAGCCCACGGCATCCCTCGACCCGGCAAACGAGCGGGTGGTCTGCGAGCTGGTGCGCGAGGCCAAGAGGCGCGGGGCGGCCGTGATAGGGATATTCCACGGGAGGGACGCCTGGGCGGATGTGACGGACGCCACCTGCGAGCTGCGCCCGCCGTCCTGCGGCGCGGCGGTGCCCCCCTCCGGGGGGCGGGAGGACAGATGAGGGACAGGACGACCGTCCTGGCGGGCGCCAGGCTCCTGACGCCCCTGGGCATAAGGAAGGGGCACGTGGCCATCGAGGGCGGGACCATAGGGGGGCTGGGCAACGGGAGCGTCCCCCCCGGCTCGGAAGACATGGAGGGGGACTTCATCTTCCCGGGCCTGGTCGAGCTCCACACCGACAACCTGGAGAGGCACCTGAAGCCCAGGCCGGGGCTCTACTGGCCGGAGCCCGCCTCGGCCGTGGAGGCCCACGACGCGCTCCTGGTGAGCGCCGGGATAACCACCGTCATGGACTCGGTCTGCGTGGGCGAGACGGTCGACCAGGGCCGCCAGGTGCTGCTCGACCTCTCGCTCAAGGGCCTCGAGGAGAGCCTGGAAGGCCTGCGGGCCGACCACAGGCTCCATCTGAGATGCGAGATAGGCGATCCCCTCATGGGCGAGCTCTTCGATCGGGTCTGCGGACACCCGCTCCTGGCGATGGTATCGCTCATGGACCACACCCCCGGCCAGCGCCAGTGGCGGGATCTGGAATCCTACAGGACCTACCACGAGTCGAAGAGCCCCGCGGGCGAGATACGGGTCCTGATGGAGGAGATGGCCAGGCGCCGCGACGCGGTCGCCGGCGAGCACCGGCGGAAAGTGTCGGAGTTCGCGTCAAGATCGGGCGTGCCGCTCGCCTCCCACGACGACACCCTCCCGGAGGACGTGGACGAGGCCCTCGATCTCGGCGCGTCCATCTCCGAGTTCCCGACCACGCTGGAGGCCGCCCGCAAGGCCCGCGCCGCAGGCCTTGCCGTGACCATGGGCGCCCCCAACCTGATCCGCGGGGGCTCGCACTCCGGGAACGTCCCGGCCAGCCTGGTGGCCTCCGAGGGACTGCTGAGCTCCCTTTCCTCCGACTACGTTCCCTCGAGCCTCCTCGCGGGCGCCTTCATCCTGAACAGGGACTGCGGGCTGTCCCTCGAGGAGTCGATGAGGACGGTAACCGAGACCCCGGCGCGCATGGGCCGGCTGGACGATCGGGGACGCCTGGAACCGGGGCTCCGGGCCGATCTGGTGCGTGTGGGGGTCAGAAACGGCCGGCCGTCGGTCAGATCGGTCTGGGTGGCCGGAAGGCAGGTCTTCTAGTGCCCGTTCCGCCGATGGTGGTGCCCGTTCCGCAGACGGCGGCATCGGCGGCCCTCCCCCTGCCTTCGGACGCGGTCGGAGCCCCGGTGCCCGCGGACGCGGTCGGAGCCCCGGTGCCCGCGGGAGCGGTCGGAGCCCCGGTGCCTGCGGGTGCGGTCGGAGCTCCGGTGCCCGCGGGTGCGGTCGGAGCTCCGATGACTGCCCTTCTGCCAGCGGACGAGGCGGCAGGACGGACGCCCTCCGGTTCGGCGGCGGGTCTTTCTCCGCGGAATTCGGGCGGAGGGACCCTCGTCTACGTCATGGGCCCCTCCGGGGCCGGCAAGGACAGCATCATGCGGGGGGCGGTCGATCTTCTCCCGGGACGTCTGGCCGTCGCCGAGAGGCTGGTGACCAGACGCGACGCCCTCCCTCCGGACCGGTTCGTCTCCGGGGAGCGGATGGCCCTGCTAGTCGAGTGCGGCCGCATGGCCCTCCACTGGTCCTGCCACGGCTTCCTGTACGGCATCGAGAAGACCGTGGAGCGAGATTTGCGCCGGGGGCTTACTGTCATGATAAACGGGTCCAGGGCCTACTTCACCAGGGCGAGGGAGCTCTTCCCCGATCTGAAGCCGGTCCTGGTGACGGCAGACCCCGCTGTCCTCCGGGAGCGTCTTGAGAAAAGGGCCCGCGAAGGCTCCCGCGCGATAGGCGAGCGGCTTCTGAGGACCGACGGGAGTTTTGATCTGGACAGGGACGGTCTTTCCGTCATCGACAATTCGAAGGACCTTGAAGGGGCAGTGAAACTCTTCCTGAACCATGTCCTGAGCCTGGGGGCCCGGGACTGAACCTGCCTGCAATCATCACCCCGCCGTTTCTCCTGATCGCCGCAGCTTCCCCGGTCTTCCGGCGGCCCTCCTGCGCGCCGTGCCGGAGAAGGGGCCGAGCGTCCTGCCGGACCGGCGCTCCCTTCTGAACCACCCTCCCATTCCTCCACGCATCCTCCCCTCAGATCCCAACATTCGAACAGGCTGATCCTCGGTCCGAAGGGGCTGAGGCTTAAGGATTATGTTGCCGTGAATGATCAAAAATGGGTAGTTTTGTTTCGGAAAAGCATCCTCAGCGACTGAACCGTAATAAGTCGGCGATGCTGCACGGGACCGTTTGCATCTCTCGATCTGAGGTGAGGGTTCCGGAGGCAAAGGATAAGTGAAAATTGACAAGATATTTGGCTTGGTGACTGCAAAATCACTAATTTCTGTTGTGCCGATTATCCATTTCTTCATATCCTCTCTTCATCAGAAATCCTTCGAAGGCTTATTGCGGTGGCTTCATTCATGAATCAGAATGGATACTTTAAACGATGCAGTCTACGAAGCGCGCTGCCACCCGATCGCGACCGAGAACAGCCAGTGCCAGGCAGAATATCTTCCTTGAGGATAATCTGAAAGGACCGGCATAGTCCTTCTCTCTGATGGCTTTCTCGGCTTCATCGAGAGCGGCGGCGATGACCTTATCCGCGAGTTCGTTTCTGTCACTGCCTTCCGTCTCACTCGTGCTACGGTATTTCAGTTCGATCACTACGCGAATTCCGTCATCGAGAAAAACTGCCATATCAGCCAGGCCTTTAGAACCGGCGGTCTCGCTCATGACATCTATACCGGCACCTACAAAAGCCGCATGAAACAGCGAATGGTAAAATTGTTCGGAAGGTGTGTGTTGCCGGAATGTAATTCCTGCAAGAAGGTTATGGAGTTTATTCATAATTTGTACTGAATCAAGGTTTGAGAGAGCGGCCTTCATGTCTTTAGAAAAATTTTGGTATTCTTCTGATGTGGTATTGAATATCTGTATAAAAATATTTGATTTGAAATGAAGTGCTACTTCTCGATTAGGAATTTTTAAAATGAATGCCTCCTCCGTGATCGTTTCACCCTGAACTCTAGTTTCCGCTGGTATTCTTCTGTCTATCGTCAAATATCCGCTATGAAACAGGATGGCGCCTGGAGATATTTTTCCAAGTTCTGCCATCTTGATATCATTGAATAAATAGCTGTCAAGTTTTGGCTGAATGAAATCCAGCGGTCTTTCCTGCGCAAGCTGTGACAGATGGGATGGCATTCCAGTAGTTGGCCAGTAAATGCCCAAACGTTTCTCGCTGAAAAAATTGAGTATTGAGTAAGGGTTCAGAACATTCTGAGGCCCAAGCCAGTTGTAGCCATCATACCAGCAGAGAATCGTATCTTTCAGAGCATCAATATCAGCGTCCTGACTGATGTCGCCGGATTTTTTTAAGGTTTTGAGTGTATTTGTAAATCTATTTTTAAACAGTTTCTTGAATTCTTTAATTGTGAATCCGCATATTCCCGAAAATTGGGACATAAGGGATATGTCCTTGAAATTGTTCGGTCCGGAGTCCAGGCTGGTCATGGCGAACCTGGTAATGCCAGTTACGAAAGCGAAGTGGATGGATTTAATATTTGTTTTTATTGACTGGTAAAAATCATGCAGGACGTCCCTGTTAGCCGAGGCGAGCTTCGGGTCAGAGATATGTCTGGTCACTGGAGCATCGTACTCGTCCACCAGGATGACAGCGTGGACTCCGTGCCTATTATAAATTCCATCTAAAAGCTGTTCCAGCATCATGTCATAAGAATTAGCGGTAATGGTCACATTCTGCTTGACGGCCATATACTTCAATACATCCTCGATCCTGCAAACGAGGTCGTCAGGAGTGGATATCTTGGCATAGGCCATATTGAAGTTCAGGACCGGGTGCTTTTCGAACTTGTAGTCGCTTTTGTCGATC
>JAISEQ010000412.1 GCA_031264045.1 Deltaproteobacteria bacterium | reverse complement strand
CAACCTTACACCGAAGCCAAGGTGAATTGACTGTGACGTTGGATTGTCCATCTCAACATTCACCTCAGGTACCAACCGATCGATCTCTCCGCGTGTCGCAGTGATATGGAGTCTTGGTCGCAGATGTCCGCTGTTGTGTTGTGTCACACTCAGCAAGACTCGTCCGTCCAGAGAATGACAGCGATCAGTCGCTCATGCGGGAATGCATTCGAGCCCGCCGGGGCTTGGCGGGGGGGACTGGGGGGGGGGCGGGGAGGAGGCGGGCGGATAGCGGGGCCGCAGAGGTCGGAGCGCGGGGACGGAAGGGCCTCGCCTGCGGCACGTGCGTCCCCGGGCCGGTCCGTGAACGTTCCGGGGGCGTCCGAGTGGACCGCCCCGTCCCGGTCTCCCGACGCGGAAGTGCGTGCGGGAGAGGGATGGGTTTTTGCAACGGTCGGGCGGCGGAGGGGCCATGTGCCCTTGGACCGGAGATCGGTCGGCACGGCCGCATCCCGGAACGCTGGGCGGGCGGGGCCGCGGAGACCCCGGGCAGGGGCCGTCAGGCCGGTCCCGAAGGGCTTCAAGCCGACGCTTGCGGCGGTGTCCCGGTGCCGGGGCGGGTTCGCGGGCGGTCACCGGGTCCCGTTTTCTTAGCCCTGACCCCGGCTTTCCCCATCCCCAGGGACTCTCTGCACGGTCCGCCCCCGTGAGGGCCGGGACTGTTCCCGTTCCTGGACCCCGTCCCCGTCCCCGTCCCCGTTCCGAGCCTCGACTTCGACCGCCGTCTCCTGCCCGTCCCTTTCGAAGAGGCAGCCCACGATGTTCCTCTCCGCCCTGCCGACGGCGAGCGACACCAGGATGGGGTTTTCGGTGGCCCGACCGTAGTCCCTTGCGTGTATCTGGTCCATTCCGGCCCGGACCGCGGCGGCGGCTCCACCGGCATCTTCCGTCATTTTCAGTTCGATTACGTACGTCAGACGGCCGCAGACCGCCTCCAAATCGAGCCGACCCAGGCTCTCCGGCTTCTCGGGGGTAGTTTTCGCCCCGGCCATCCACAGGCAGGCCTGCACAAGGGAGCGGTATGAATTCTCGCCTTTCAGCCTGCCGAGCTTCTCCACCAGCGCCGCCGAAAGCTTCTGATCCGAATCGTCTATGAAGTCCGCGCCCGTAACTTTTCGGATGATTTTCTTCAGTATCTTGACCAGAGGCAAGCGGTTCGCGTCCAGGTGGTCATAGTAGCAGACGCTGGCGAGAAGCTGCCTTAAGACGCTTATGATGCCGGGGACGTCTCCGGAAGCCAGGCATCCTGAAAGTTTCCTGCCGGCTTCGTAAGTGCCGCCCCAGCCGGAATTGACGTTCTGAATGAACAGTCTGGAAATTGCCTCGCGGACCTCGCGGTTGGGATAGACAAGGATAAATTCCTTCTCGCCTTCGAGACGGCGGAGGGTCAGGTAGCCTGACTGGTAGAGGAACCCTTCTGGAGGCGTCACATCGATTTCCCCTGGATTGGACGCGAATTCGGAGTTCACTTCCATGCCCTGGAACTGATCCACCGTAAGGGCCTTGTCCCTCAGAAAAGTCCTTATGAGGGTGTTGGAGCCCGATCCCATCCAAAAATAGCGGAATTCGGCGGCATTGAAAAAAGAGAGGACGGAAAATGGATTGTACAGCTTCTCAGTTCCGTCGAAGGAAAACCCGTCATAGTAATCCCGGATTTTATCCAGAAGCTTCTCCTCGCTCATCTTGAGCTTTGAGGCCGTGTCAGTTATGAATGGAGCGAAACACGTCTTCAGCTCCTCATGGGTATGGCCCATGAAAGCGCCGAATTGAGGCAGGAGCGAGATGTCGTTCAGGCCGTTTAGCTGGGAAAACACGCCCATCCTGGAAAACTTGGTGATCCCTGTGATGAAGGCGAGCTCTATGTGTTCCGCCGCCGCTTTGATCTGCGTATAGAAATCCTGCATGACGTCACGCGTCACGGCAAGCAGTTTGCTGTCGTATAACCGCTTGTCCTTCTCGATAAGTCTGATGACGGGGGCATCGTATTCGTCAATAAGGAGGACCGCTTCTTGGCCGCTCGTAACATGGACGTCTTGAAGAAGACAGGAAAAGGTATCCGGATAATCGGCTCCCCTCAGGGAAACGTTGTGCCGTACGGCGTTTTCTCCGAGGCGTCTCATGAGTCTTTTTATTAAAATCTCTTTGCTCTCGCTGCCCGCCACATGGGACATGTCGAGGCGGATGACCGGTCTGGCTACGAAATCGGGTGAGCACATGGTCTTCTCGGCGGCGAGCCCCCGGAAAAGATCCTGCCTGCCCGAGTAGAAGGCGTCGAGGGCGCTGACCGTCAGCGACTTGCCGAAACGCCGGGGCCGGGCGCAGAAGATGAACTTGCCATTCTTACGCAGTTCCGGAAGATACATCGACTTGTCGACGTAAACGGCATTTTCCCGCCTGAGCTCATTAAAAAGAGAATTGCCGATGGGAAGAGTGGGTAAAGATTGGTTCATACGATTCTCGTATCGGCTCAGTGCCGTTCAAAAGGGCTCCGGATCTGAGCAAGCCCTGATTTATTATATGGAATTACGGGCTCCGGATCAATCCCTCCGCTGAGCGGTTGTACGGGGAAGAGGCGGGAAGACACGGGGAGACCGAGGACTGGATGGGGCAGGGCCTGCACGGCGTGGCCGTCTACCGCCTGGATGACCGCCGGGACCGTAATCCGGGGCCAGCGCGTCCGGTTCCGGCAGTGCAGTTCGGGGCAGGAGTCCGGAGGGTTCCGGATGCCGCCCGTCGTCCCATCCCTCCGGGAGCCTCGGTGCCGGACGTTCACGCCTTTGCGTTGGAGTAGCGCGTGCCGGGCCTCGGCAGAGGGGGGAGACTGAAGTCTGGGCCGCGTTAGGGTCTGTGATGGGTGGGGCGCGGAGACCGGTATGGCTTAGTCTGCGGCTCCCGCGTCCCAGGGCCCGTCCTTTTTTGTCTCCTGGTCGTCCGTGCGGACTGTCTCGTCCCGGGTCTGGCCGGTCCCCGAAGCTGATGTCAGTGCGGGGGAGGTATGGGGTTTCCGGATGACCGGGCGGTGGACTGGGCCATGGGGCAGTGGAACGGGGATTGGCCAGCACGGTCTTTATCACGGAAGCGGGGCCGGACGTGAATCATGGAAGTCTACGATGGATGCCGTGTAAGGACAGACGGAGAGATCGCTCAGTTGCCGAAGGCGGTGTTCCTGGATTCCTGCGGGTTTGCGCAGGGTCCCCGGCTCCTTCGGCAGAAGCCATTGCCCTGGCTTTCACGGACTGCGATGATCCTTCGCCCGGTTCATCTCCCGGAAGGGCCGTGAGTTTTACCGTTCCCGTAACCCGTCCCCAGGACCTGTCCCCAGGCCCAAACCCGACCCAGACATGGTGTCTAGTCGCAGAAGTTCGAAGGGCTATTTTTTGAACTGAGCCCCATTCACTTTCAGCTTCTTCCGGCGATACGGTATACGGTCTTCGTTGTGGACATCCATGAAAGCGCAGATGGCATCTACCAAGTCCTTTAAGGATTTAAAATTTCCTCTCCTCAGCGCCCTTCGCGTGGGCTTGCCGAACATTATTTCGACCATGTTGAGCCAGCTTGCGCAGGTCGGTGTGTAATGAAAAACGATGTTTGGGTGAGCGGCGAGCCCCTAGACGCACCTCAGTGGATGCAGCAGTTGACAAGCACAGCGTGAAGCTCGAGTTCGCTTGCGGGGTTGTCGGATCCGAAAACCGAATCGTACACGCCGTCCATGAAATCAAAAAAACTTGAGGTGCCTCTTCCTTTCGAACATCATGGTGAACGCCGTCCCCTCCCTGATGTTCAGGGCGGGGAACAGGTTGACGGTACCGTTACGCTCGGAGGCGTGCTGCCCTGGCCCTTTTGGGAGCCTCCCCTGCGGTCTCCGACGAGGCCGAACGCCATCATGCTTTGTGTACCGTTCCAAAACCGTGAGCGGATACAGTGCAGTCAGATTATTTCGGACAGCTGTGAAATAAAGCTCAAACCATAATGATGACGAATTGCTGCAAAATTATTTCCCAGCCAATAAAACAGAGGCAAGCAGCTGAATTGTTTCCAGAATTCCATGTCAGAATTCTATCTTCAAGGCGAAAGTGCCGGTGACTCCTTCCCTTTTGCCCGTGTAACCCTGCACACCTATGTCCCGGGAGACGGGAAGCGACTCCGACGGATCGAAGGCCACTCCTATCTCGCCTATGCCCGTGCCTCCCCGCAGGGAAGGCGCCTCCATGGGGTAGCCGTTTGCGGAGGCCCTGGCGTCGCCGTCGAACTCCCGTTCCCAGGCCGCCCCGATGTAGGGACTTGCGGCGATGCCGAGCGCGAGGGTCAGCCGCCCCCCCAGCCTCAGGCGCCTCGAGTCGGCGTCCTCGAAGCGGACGAGGTCCCCGGTGGAGAGCCTCACCTCGTCCCCCTCCTGGCGGGTCCAGAAACACTTCGCGAAGACGTCCAGCATGGCCGAGTCCCCAAGCCTCTGGGCACGCCCGAAGCCCGCGTGCATGCCGAAGTAGGGTGACGACGAGTCGTAGGAGGCGGCGCGGCCGGACGCGTCCCTCAGATCGCCGCTGGAGAACTCGGTTCTCGCGTGTCCCGCCCGGAAGCCCGCCTCTGCGTAGAAGGTGCCGGATCTCCATTCTGAGAAGTCCATGCGGCCCAGGATCCCGCCCCCGGCGTGGGTCACGTCACCTCCGCCATGCATGGCTGCGGAATCGGAAAAAGAGTTGTAGGTGTCGTATGAGCCGTTACCGTACTCGGCGAAGACCCCCAGGGTCAGGCGACCGGGGGCGAAATCCGCGCCCCAAGAGAGACCGGCCATGACGGAGAAGCTCTCCAAATCCACGTGGGACCCGGTGTCGTATCTGATCTTCCCCCCGCGGATCGCCGCGAAGACGCCCGGCCCGGTCCGGTCCACCGTTCCCCGGCGTCCGGCCCGCTCGGCTGCGGCCACCGCTTCGGCCGTGCCCTGTCCCCCGGCCAGGTCGGCACCCTGGCCGACCAGGGCCAGACCGGCGAGGAAGCCTTCAGAAAGCGGCTTGGCCCTGGTGCTGGCCGAGGGTCCGACGGTCACTTTGGCTATGAGCCTGTCGCTTTCCACGCGAATCCCGAACTCGTACTGCAGTGTCACGCCGGCCATGCCGGTGCCGTCGGCGGAGGCGGTTACCTGGTCCGCGGTGAGCCCTCCGGCGCTGGCATCGATCAGGATGACCTCGTCGCCCATCATGAGCGGGGACGATGACCCCTCGATCCCGACGTTCACTTTCGCCATCCCGGACCCGCGGTCTGTCAGGTCGGCCGTATCCACGGTCAACATCGTCCTGCCGGCCGCCATGTCGGAAGGCAGGAAGAAATTCAGGATTTGGAATTTACCAAGTTCCCGCAGGGTTGCCGGGACGTGCAGGTTAAAGGTGTTGCCGGTGAAAACGTCCTTAAGATGCGGTTCAAAATCAACCTTCCCTCCCAATACCGCAGCGCCCGGAGCGAAGGTCCCCCCGGTGATTGTAACCGTATTGTTGTTGGCGGCATTTGTCAGACTCGATCTGCTGGCATGCCCTCCCGTGATCGATCCGATTCCGGTGCCTCCGCTTATGATGACGATATTTTTCGATGCCGTAGCCTCTAAAACGGTGTTCGTAACATAGCCGCCTACGATATTTGCTCCGTTCAGTTGGGCTCCCTTTCCGACGGTTACGGTATTAGATGACGCGGAGAGAATTCCCGTGCCGTCAGCATGCCCTCCAGTAATCGAACCGATTCCGCTGACTCCGCCGATGCTGACGGTATTTTCCGATGCCGTAGCTTCGTGAGAAGTTCCCGTAGCATAGCCGCCTACGATTTCGCCTCCGCTCAGTCGGGCTCCGTTTCCCACGGTTACGGTATTTGACGATGCGGAGAGAATTCCCGTGCCGTCAGCATGCCCTCCAGTGATCGAACCGATTCCGCTGACTCCGCCGATGCTGACGGTATTTTCCGATGCCG
>JAISEQ010000045.1 GCA_031264045.1 Deltaproteobacteria bacterium | reverse complement strand
CACAGGTTTAGCGCTCTACCTGGCAGGCAGGGAGCGGGCCATCCGGGCCCGCAAGGCCCGCGCCGCGTGACGCGCGGTTATCACGGGCCATCGAACCGCTTTCGCGGCGGCAGTGCGGAGGATGTGGCACGATGAACTACATAATACATGCCCTTAAAAATCCCTTTACCTACAACGGCAGGGCATCCCGCGCCGAGTTCTGGTGCTTTGCGCTATTTGAGCTCGCGGTTGAGGTCGTCCTCGGCATCCTCACGTTCATCGCCACGTCCATCTCCTTTACCGTTGTAATAGTTCTCATTGCTGTCATGGCCTTAGTGGGCATCGCCGGTATCGTGGTGCTTATGGCGCTCGCGGTGAGGCGCGCCCACGACTTCGGGAGCGGCGGATGGATCGCTGTCCCGATGCTTCTTTTCCCGCCGGTGTTTCTCATCTGCGGGATCAAGGGCGGATACTACCGGACCAACAATTACGGGCCGCGCCCTCAGGCTCTTGATTTCTAAGGAAAGTTCAGCTTCTGCAAAAGCCTGCTCAGGGAGCCCCGGCTAGCCGGACCTTTCATCTGGCCTGTAAACAGTCCGTTCACATGGCGGGTTAGCGGGACGGTCGGCGACGGGGGTTGCCCAGCATTTTCGTGACCGATGGAAGGGGGGCATCCTTTGGGGCGGGGGTGCTTTTACGCCTGCAAAATGCCGCATGGTGATGTCCGGCAGGCTCCGATGTCGCAAGATGTCCCGTTTACGTTTCGGACGATAAATTCTGGCAGGTGCGGGAAAACGGTTCTTCAGGCGGGAGCCTCTCAAACCGGCAATTCTCAGGAGATGCCAGTCCGGATTAGGACGGAGGCGGTGAAGCAGCACTTCGCCGCAGCAGGACTCGTCCGCCAACTCGCCTTGTCCCCTCGCTGCCAGGGGCACGCTTCTGCCCGACGCCGTTCCGTCGGCCGGAAAAACGTGAAGTTGCGGGACCGTCTGAGCGATGCATGTTCAGCCAGCGTCAGGGCCAGCGGGGGGTGGGAGCAACGGGAGGGCGGCGCAGTTCCGAGTTTCCAGAAAATCGTTTCACGGAGATCTTATTTTTGGTGTTTGAAACTCCGGGAGAGCCCTTTAGGGCGGAACGTAGCCGGCGGCGGGGCGCGGAAAGGCGTCCGGGCGGTCGGTTTCAGCCGGGCCCCGAATCCACTTCTCTTGACATGGCTTGGGCAAAAGGCATGCCGGGTGTGGAGCTCGCCTCCTGCCGGGGTCGGCTGGCGTCAGGAGGGGAGAGCGTCCAGACGCCTGAAGTCGAATCCAGGCCCTTTCAGATCTTCCATGACGTCCGGGGGCAGTGTCTTCTTGCCGACGGCCCGCGTCAGTTCCGCCACGCCTGCCCGGCCTCCCAGGACCGTGAATCCGGCGAGCTGGCCTGCGGGGCTGGTCACGACCTTGCGGTAGAGGTCATCGCCATCGTATTCGGCGGAGGGAAGCTTGCCTTCGGGATCGATGTTGCCGACGGAGGTGAGATCGATGCCCGCGACCTTCAGCACTGCGGAGGGGGCCACGGGAACGTAGGGCTTGCGGGAGGCTGGGTCCTCCGTCACGGCGTTGTGGCCCGCTATCAGTCCCTCGGCCCTGGCTATCGCCCACATGCCTCCGCGGCGGTCCGGGGTCTGCGCGCAGTCGCCGGCCGCGTAGACGCCGGGGGCCGTGGTCGCCAGGTACTGGTCCACCACGATGCCCCTCTCCGTCTTAAGTCCGAGCGCGGCGGCGAGCTCGGTCACGGGGGCGATTCCGGCCGAGACGGCCATCAGATCGCAGTTGATGCCGGCCCCGGACTTCAGGACAACGCGCTCGATCCTCTCGGCCCCTTCGGCCCTTTCCGCCTCTGCCTCCAGATGGAAGACGAAGCTCTTGGCCTCCAGGAGCCTCTGGAGCCTCCGCGAGCCCGCAGGCGTGGTCTGGAACGGGAGAATGCGGTTTGACATCTCAAGGACATGCACCGTAAGGCCCATGCGGGTGAGGGCATGTCCGGCCTCGAGTCCCAGGAGGCCCGAACCCAGGAGCACGGCAGTACGGGCGCCCTTGGCCGCGTAATGGAGATCAGAGGCGTCCAGGAGGGTGCGGAGGGGGTAGACGCCGGGTAGCGTGAAGTTTTTGGCGGCATCGGGCAGGAAGGGAACGGCGCCCGTCGCTATGAGGAGCCGGTCGTAGAGGAGCCTGCTTCCGAGCGATCCTCTCACCTGGCGGCTCTCGGGGTTCACTTCCACGAGCGACTCCCCCAGCCGGAACTCCAGTCCCGGCTGGCGGTACCATTCCTCGGGATGCACGTAGATGCCGTCGGCCGACACCTCGCCCGACACCACCTCGGGGAGCCGCGGCCTGAAGTAGGGGCGCTGCCGCTCCCGGGAGAACAGCACCACCTCGCAATTCGGGTTTGCCTTCCTCGCGGCCTCGGCGGCCGAAAGCCCGGCAATGCCCGCACCGGCT
Organism: Deltaproteobacteria bacterium; assembly: GCA_031264045.1. GTDB lineage: Bacteria > Desulfobacterota > Desulfarculia > Adiutricales > Adiutricaceae > JAIRZX01. The sequence continues at coordinate 14,135 of JAISEQ010000045.1, read as the reverse complement.
ATCACTATGTTCATGGGGCTGCCCCTCTCCCTCTCTGCGGCGTGGAGGCCGGAGGACCCGTGCGGCGAGCAGGGCCTGCCGGCCGGGCCGCTACTCGACGTTGGCGATGCGGTACTCCTCTTCCACCCCGGCCTTCTTGAGGAGGAAGGCGTCTCCCTCCTGCAGGCCAAGGACAGCCTTCCCGATGGGGGCGGCTATGGAGAGGAAGCCGTTTTCGGGGTCTGACTCGTACGGGCCGACCAGAGTGTACGTGAGGGTCTCGTCAGTGTCGACGTTCTCTATGGTGACTTTGGCCCCGAAGACGCATTTGGTGTATGGCCCTTTGACTTCCACTACCTGGGACTGGCCGATCTTCTGCTGCAGATCGTCTATTCGGGAGAGGATGATGGCCTGGCGCTCCTTGGCGGCGTGGTACTCGGCGTTCTCGGAGAGATCCCCGTGGGCCCTGGCTTCCTCGATGGCTTTTATGACGTTAGGGCGGTCTATGGTCTGGAGCCTGTCAAGCTCCTCCTTGAGTTTGGCCATGCCTTGCCTGGTTATCGGGCTGTAGCTCATGAAAACCTCGTGAGGGATTTGGGATCGGGGACAGGCGGTTTCGCCGGGCGCCCCGTGGCGATTCTGCCGCAGGCAATAACGATTCAACCCCGTCCAGCCTAGGCGTGACGGGGTCTTGAGCGTTGCGGGGAACCTGCCTGAAAAACGGCATTATTATAGCAAGGAGGCTCCGGGGCTGTCAAACCGCCCGGGAACCGGATGCCGAGGCGTTTGGGGTCATGAAATGCGTGGGTATCCGCAAATGGGGGGGCGGATCAGGTTTAGAGAGGCGGGCGGATCAGGTGAGGGGGAGGCAGGAAAGCTGGGGGAAGGGAGCGCGGAGACAGGCAGAGCGGGAGGGGGGGAGGCTGACCGCGAGTCAAGGCAGGTCAGGTCAGCCGCTGGGGGAAAAGGTTGCATGTTAGGGCGAGGGGAATAATTTTACCGATATTATAAATATAAAAATTAATATATAGAATTATATATATCTGTGTGCAGTATCCGTTCACTGGGGGGGTGAGAGGGGGCAAACTTCCCCCTTCCGTACCCGTCCGCAGGCAGGGTCTTATATGCCCGGGACTTGGCCTGCGCTGCCGGGAGACGATTGCCGGAGGTTAGCTTCGATATACGGCAAGAGGATTGAAGGGCAGCCTTCATTACGGGACAGGAGACATCTGGCCGGGCCGATTCTCCGTGAAGGGCCGCGGAGCGCCGCCGAACTCCTTGGGGCCGCAGCCGTCTGAGGTCAGGGGCGGAGGGCTTACGAATGACGGGGCAAGCGGGGCGGGCGCACGGACCGGCGTTTCCCTCCCCAGAGGCTGGCTTGACGGACGGCAGGGGCGGGGAGTTTTGATTGCCGGAGCGGGTCATGACCCGGCGGGGGAGGACGGTCGGCCGGGCCCCGGAAGAGAATTGGCCGACCTCCCGGAGCGTGCGGACCGCACCTACCCGTGAACGGATACCGTGTGCTGGAGTTTTGCCCGATCGCACGCGGGGGGGGATTGCTCAGGTCAGCGGGCGTCCTGACCAGGCCATGGCAGGGGCAGGGCGGAGGCTTGCCAGGGCCGCTTGGCTTTGCGGCCTGGTCGGGGGAAGCCTGTCAGTCCCTGTCGTTATCTGACACTTTAATATTTATATTTTTTGGGCATAGGCGTAATTCAAAATGCAAAGTTAACGAATTTCGGAAATTTACCTGGTGCTTCCGGAAGTCAGGTTCAACCGGACAAGGAAGGCCAGCGTACCCTGTTTCGCTGTCCCGGCAGGGACGGACAGCGGGTCCGTGCATTTCCCCCTCTCCGAACACATTGCATGAAACGGGGAGGCGTCAGTTTGTCGGGGTGGGGGCAGTCTGCAGGCCCCGGGCCGCTCCCGCAATTCCGGCGGTCGGGACTGCAGCGGTAGCGCTGGGGGCGTTCAAGGCGGCCCCGTGGGTCCGGAGTCGGCACGGGGCAGGCTGGCTCAGCCTGCGCCTACGCTCAACTTCCTGAAGAGGATGCGGTGGTCCACGAGGTTCATGCTCAGGATGGCTCCGGCGAGGACCTTCTGCTCGCCGAAGATGCTCTTGAGCTTCCAGACGTTCTCGCCGTCGGGGAGTATCTCGTCCACGGCGGAAAGGTAGAGCTCCGGCTCCTCGTCGGCGGCCCCCGACGTCAGGTAAACGTTGGCTTCGCACATGATGATCCTCCTTCGGGCGTTCCGTACGGGCCGCCTGCGCTCCTCGCCTCTAGCGGCTGCTCTTCAGGATCTCCACAGCCTTGGCCACCAGATGGGGCAGGGGCTCGCTCACGTGGCCGGCGAGCACAACCCTCTCCAGCGACAGGGGTATGAAGATCTTCAATATGTCCGTCGACATCACGGCCTCGGCGATGCCGGGGGTGATCTCGCCCATCATGGAGTTGGCCCAGCCCGCGGCTATTGGCGCCACCAGCGCATCGGCCCTGGCGAGCGACACCCTGATTGCGTTCTCGCCGGTGGCCCCGCGGTTGGCCCTGGCTTTCAGCATGGCTTCTGTGGCGGAGGAATTGGCGCCCAGCGCCCAGATTTCCACCGTCTCCTGGAATTCCCTCCGCATCTCCTTTATCACGGCGGCCCCTATGCCGCCGCCCTGGCCGTCCAGGACCGCCACGATCGGGGCCCCGGGGCGCCTCGGGTTACGCGCGTCCGCCATGGGCCCCCTCAGTCCTTGATGGTCTTCTCAAGGACGGGGCAGGTCTCGGGGCGTCGGCGGTCGTAGTACCTGGTCTCGCCGTCCCTCCTGGTCACGTTCTCGAAGATGCCGTCGTCCACTCGCACGAGCTTGGTGAAGCCCATGTCGCGGAGCTCGCAGTCGAATTTCCTGTCCTTCACGCGCGGGGCGCCGATGACCCTCTCCACGCTGCCCCCGCACCAGGGGCACTTGCTTATGGGGAAGTCGTTCGACGGCTGCTCCCACCGGAATTCCGGGGCCTTGGCGCACGCGCGGTCGTCATCGGTGTGCCTGTATATGTAGACGGGCATCGCTTCTCCGTGGAGGCTCCGGCCGGGACTGCGGCCGGGGCATGGAGGGTGAGGCTTGTGCCGGGGGTTCCCGGCGTGAGGGACGGGAAAGCGGTCCGGGTCCGCTCCGCCCGTTTCCGTTCATATTATAACTTTTCCCGCCCGATTTCAAGGCTGGGAAGACTTCCCCCTGGTGTTCGCGCCTCCGGGGAGCGGGGGCGGGGACTCCCCGCCGGGAGCTCCCCGGGGCCTGTCCGCGCGCCATCCCGGATGACCCCGTTCCGTATTCCGGGGCACTTCAGGCCGCGAAGGCGCCGCTGGCGTTCCGGGACGTCGGGGACGGCGCGTTTCCGGACGGGTTCAGCCCGTGCGGCGGGAGCTCGATTCTCGCGCCAGGCGGTCCCGGGTCCGGGACGCGGCACTTCCCCGGGGGACGTACGGACCCGAGTCTGGGGGATCCGGAGGCGCAGGGGGGGGCTCTGGACAGATCCTGCCGGATAATCATTTGTCCCCCAGGATGTTTTGTATTATGATGTGCGGTATCCAAAACGGTCCCCGCCGTAGCGGGGCCTGCCCCCCCGGCGTGCCCGCGTCAGGGATTCGGAAGGGGACAGCCTCTTCCGGAAACGGGTTCGCCCCGTGACCGTCGGCTGCCGGGCCCGCCAAGTCGCCGGTCCTTGCCCGTCATCTTCCTGACAGCATTCCTGAAAGGAGCTAAAGCAAATGCCAGTCTCGCTCGCCAAAGGCGGCAACGTTTCCCTGTCCAAGGAGGCCCCTGGCCTCAAGAAGGTCATGGTCGGCCTCGGCTGGGACGTCCGGGTAACGGACGGCACCGAGTTCGATCTCGACTCCACCGCCTTCCTCCTGAAGGACGACGGGAAGGTCCGATCGGGCCTGGACATGATTTTCTACAACAACCTCAGGAGCCAGGACGGCTCGGTGGAGCACACCGGAGACAACCGCACCGGGGAGGGGGAGGGCGACGACGAGGCCATAAACATCAACCTCGAGGCCGTGCCCCCGGCGGTGACGAAGATCGCCGTCACCGTCACCATCCACGAGGCCGACGCCCGCCGCCAGAACTTCGGGCAGGTGTCCAAGGCCTTCATGAGGGTGGTTAACGCCGGAAACGGCCAGGAGATAGCCCGCTTCGACCTCTCCGAGGACATGTCCACCGAGACGGCCATGATCTTCGGGGAGATCTACCGCCACGGCGCCGAGTGGAAATTCAAGGCCATAGGCCAGGGCTTCGCGGGAGGGCTCGGGGCGCTTGCCGGGAACTTCGGGGTGGACGTGTAGATCGTCTGCGGCGCCTGAACCGGCGGCCGGTTTCGTTGATCCCCGAAACGCCCGCCTTCACCGGATCTTCGCGGATCCGCAATCTCGACATATGCCTGCAGGGCGCCGGAGTCCAGGCGCCCGGGACTCCTGCCTGACGAGGCGGGGCTCCCCTGCAGACGACGGAGGTAAAAGCAGCATGGCCATAAATCTCACGAAGGGTCAGCGGATCTCTCTCGACAAGGAGTCCGGCGGGGGGCTCAGCAAGGTCGTCATGGGCCTGGGCTGGGATCCTGTGAAGAAAAAGGGCCTCTTCTTCTCCCGCAAGGTGGACATCGATCTCGACGCCTCCTGCGGCATGTTCGACGCGAACAAGAACCCGGTGGACATGGTCTGGTTCAGCCAGCTCAAGAGCAAGGACGGGTCCATCGTGCATACCGGCGACAACCTGACGGGGCAGGGCGAGGGCGACGACGAGCAGATCATAGTGGATCTCGCCCGGGTGCCCGCAAACGTGACCTCCCTCATCTTCACCGTCAACAGCTTCAGGGGCCAGACCTTCAACGAGGTCGAGAACGCCTACTGCCGCATCGTGGACACCCGGAACAACGGCGAGATAGCCCGCTACACCCTGACCGGCGGCGGAGCCTTCACAGCCATGATCATGGCCAAGCTGTACCGCCACAACAACGAATGGAAGATGGCCGCCCTGGGCGAGCAGGGCACCGGTCGGACGATAAACGAGCTCCTGCCGGCGATGATAAGCACCCTCTAGGGCGCCGGGGCAGCGTGCCGGACCCTGCGTTGCGGGAACCGTCCGCCGGCGCCGCCGTGCCATCGCGAGCCTGTCCGCCGGGCGGCGGTTCCCCCTGAGTCACCGCCTGTTTCTTCCTTCGGACCCTCACCCGGAGCGTCCACAGGATCCCCTTCGCGGAACCTCCGCCAGGGGCAGCACCCGCTCTTCCGCCGCGCCCCGCGCCCGTGCGTCCGCAGGAACCTTCCAGCCGCTTCCCTCACGACGGCAGCCCGGGACCGCGTGCGCCTTCCGGGAGCTCCCTGCCGGGGTTCCCAATACTGGCGTCGGCCGGCCGCAGGGTTCCCGCCCCTTCTTCGCGGGACGCCCTGCCCGGGCCCGCGTACCTTTCTCTTCAGGCGCTAGAAGCCCTGCCGGCAGCGCGGCGGCGATGGGGCAAGGAGAAAACGCTATGGGGATATCCCTCGTAAAAGGACAGAAGATTTCTCTGGACAAGGAGTCCGGAGGCGGGCTCAGCAGGGTCGTGATGGGCCTGGGCTGGGATCCGGTGGACAGGCCCGGCATCGGCGACATTGACCTGGACGCCTCCTGCGTCATGGTGGATGCCGGCAAGCGGGTGGTGGACGTGGTCTATTTCGGCCAGCTCGTCAGCAAGGACGGGTCGGTCACGCACACCGGCGACAACCTGACCGGACAGGGCGAGGGCGACGACGAGCAGATAATAGTGGATCTGTCCCGCGTTCCCCCGGCCGTCTCCCAGCTGGTTTTCACGGTGAACAGCTATCAGGGCCAGAAGTTTTCGGACATCGCGAACGCCTTCTGCCGAATCCTGGACTCCAGGAACAACAGGGAATTGGCCCGCTACACGCTGACGGGCGGCGGGAACTTCACGGCGCTCGTCATGGCCAAGCTCTACCGCCACTCGGGCGAGTGGAAGATGGCGGCGCTGGGCGAGTTCGGAAACGGCCAGACGGTCGGAGACATGGGTTCCACCCTGACCAACTGCCTCTAGTCCCCCGTTGGCGTCCCGCGCCGCCGGACTTCCGGGAGGGGCGGTGCCGCGATCCGCCTTCACGGCCGGACGGCGGCTGACGGTGCCGCGCGACGGAAAGCCGCAGTCGCCCTGACGCGGGTCGCCGCCGCCCGGACGGGCTCCGTATCCCGGCCAGGCCGCTCTCACCTTGCGGCGCCACGGCAGGACGTCGGCCCGGAGGTCGCGTGACTACTCTCCTGTGGCTCAACCACGGCTTCTCTAGCCTCTACAACGTAATTGAGCTCCTGAGCCTGGGCGTCTCGAGGCACGGCGGCTTCCCCGGCGGGCTGAAGGTGCTTCTGAGCCACTCCAACCCCGGCTTCGTGGCAAGACCTCTTGCGGACGAGTTCCTGGACGAGCCCGAGGACGGGCATGGCGAAGGCTACTCGGACTGGTGCCTGGACACCTGCCGCGCCAGGGGGGTAAGGATCTTCTGGCCCTCCCGCCAGGCCTCCTCGCTGGCAGCCAGGGCCGCGGACTTCGAGCGGGCGGGGGTCAGGCTCATGGTGCCCGCAGGACCCGTGACCATTGAGACGCTGAACGACAAGGCGGCCTTCTACAAGGCATGCGGGGGAATGGGGCTGGGCATTCCCCGTTACCGCGAGGCCAACGATCTTCCCGCTTTCAGGGCCGCCGTGGAGGAGCTCCGGGAACTCGGACCCGCGGTCTGCTTCAAGCCGGCCCGCTCCATCTACGGGCTGGGCTTCAAGATCATAAGGAGTTCCCACGACCCTCTTGCCTCGTTCCTCTCCGGCGACTCGTCCTCCGTCTCCTTCCAGGAAGCCCTGCGCGTCCTCGACGTCCCTCCGGAGAGGTTCCCGAAGCTCCTGGTGATGGAGTTCCTGCCCCCTCCCGAATACTCCCTGGACTGCCTGGCCATGGAAGGGCGCCTGACTGCCGTGACCGTCCGCCGGAAGCCCCTTCGCTCGGGAGCACCGGAGTCGCTCGCGGACGATCCGGGCCTCGCGGAGGCGGCGGCGGCCCTGGTCGGACACTTCGGGCTCTCCTGGATAGTGAACGTCCAGTTCCGCTCCTCGCCCGACGGCCCGAAGCTCCTTGAGATAAACCCGCGCATGGCGGGGGGCCTCTATTTCTCATGCCTGGGCGGCATCAACTACCCTTACTGGGCGGTCAGGTCGGCCCTGGAGGACTGCGGGGAACTGGTGCCCGGGCAGAAGCTCGGCATACGCGTGAGCCAGGCCTACCGCCCCTTCGTCTACGCCGCCGACCTGCCGCTTGAGGTCTGACCGCCCGGTCCCGGTCCGCGCCCGTGGAGCCGCGGATGCCGGAATCCCGAAGCCGGAGGCCGTCGGGCCGCGAATCCCGAAGCCGGAGGCCATCGGGCCGCGAATCCCGAAGCCGGACACCCGAGTCCCGTGCCGGATGCCGGGGCCCGCAAACCCGCTCCGGGCTTGATCCCCGTTCCCGCGCTGTGGTAGATTTGCCCAGTGCGGCCTGAATCGGGCTGCACCTCGCGGTCGGGGGCGAGCCGGTCCGGCGGCCGCGCAAGAAAGGAAGCCTCCCATGCCCCTCCTGCAGCTGGCACTGGTCGTCGTGGCCCGCAGGGAGCTCATCCTGAGCGCCGGCGAGCGCCCGGAGGGGTCAGACGGAGAAGGCGATTTCGAGGTGGCGGACGAGACAGTGGACACCCTGGAAGGTCCCGCCAGCCGCAAGGTGGGGATCGCCAGCACCGGGTCCGTCTACCTCACCGGCGCCGAGATGGTGAACCTCGACTATCCCGCCGACAGCATCACCATATCCTGGTACCTGCCGGGGGAGGAGGAGGAGGCCGCCGCCAGGCCCGTGGATCTCTCCAAGGTGGGCCTCATACCTTCGGTCCTGGGCCGCGATGCCCCCGAGACCGGCTTCGAATGGCACTTCAAGGTGGACGCCAGGAGCCCGTTCAAGGAGACCCTCTACTACGACTCCGGCTTCCAGCCCCCCTTCAAGGCGTCGGATCTGACGCTGTATCTCACCGATCTCGGCAACTACGGCTACAGGACCATGATCCTGTCGAAGGTCTTCTACGGGCACAAGGCCCCCACCTACACGGAGAACGACTGGGGCTTCCCGGAGACCATCGCCCAGGGCAGGCTGGAGACCTGAGCGCATGACGGACATGCGGAGCCACAACGGATCGCCCTGCGGGCTGACGTTCGGGAGGGCATCGGGATGCGGATGCACGGCTCCCGCTCCCGGGGGCGCCGCGCCCGCGCCTCCTTCCGCCTCAAATCCCGCTCCCGCCCCTTCTCCGTCTCCGGCATCCGTGCCGGTTCCTGTCCAGGCCCCAGCCCAGGGTACCGGACCCGCCGCCGTCCGGGAGGCCGGGGCGGCATCTGAGGGAGGCACCGCCCGCAGGGGCAGCGCGGAGCGGGACGCAGCCCCCTCTCCCCGCGCGGCCGACTACGGGTACGGGATTTTCCATGTCTTCAAGACCGTCCTGGACGGCCTGCAGCGGGTCTTCCGCCGCGATCCCGCGGCCACAGCTCCCTGCTCCATGCCTTCCGCCCCGGAGCCGGGCATCTCGGAGGCCGAGCTGCAGGTGCCGCTCAGGGATTTTCTGGAGCTCCCTCCCCCCCCTACGGGATCCGGCTCGCAGGGCCGGTCGGACCGCCCCGCCAAAGTCGCGTCCTCCGTTCCCCGCCAGAACCCTCCTTTCCTCCCGCTCATGCCGCATCGCTCCTTCTCGGACACGCCGTCGGCGGCGCCGCCCGGCAGGGGCGCGGCCCCGCTCGGGGTGGCGCCCGAGGAGCTGCGGGGGACTCCTGCCCCGGATCCGAGGGCGCCCCTGGGGCTCCGTGCCGAGTTCGGGGAGCTCTTCCGTACGGCTTTTCTGGACGGCTTCCGCGCGGAGTTCCTCGCGGCCTTCGACGGGCAGTTCTTGGCGGATCTTCGCCGGGCCTACGATGAGCTGCCCCGCGGCGCTGCCAGGCGCGGGCTTCCGGGCACCGAGGGATACCGCATGGCCTCCTGGCTGGCCTTTGGGTCCGCCTGGGACAAGGCCTTCCCCCCGGCCTTCAAGGGAACCTGCCACGCCGTCCTCTTCCAGCCACGACCGCCGACTCTGAGGCGGGGATTCCTAAGGGAGTTCCGCACCGGTCTTGTGAGCCGCTTTGCAGTCCCCTTCCGCTCGGAGATGTTCTCCGTCCTGGCCCGCGCCTACGGGGATCTCCCCGGTGCCGCGCTGGGAAAAGTCTTCAGAAGGAACTTCGACAGCGCGTTCCGCATGTCCTTCGGGACGACCTTCATGAGGGCTTTCAGGACGGCCTACCCCTAGAAAGTCGGCGGGAGGGCCTTCGCTCTGCCGCCCGGCGGCTGCTCGTACTCCGGGCCAGCCGGGCCTGCCCCCGCCCGGGAACGCCGCCGAGGTATCCGCTTCCGCCCGGAAGACGGACTGGACTCGTTCGCCCGCCGACAGTCCCCGGAGGTTCCGCCAGGATCCGCCTCGTGGCCGCTTCTCGCGGGAGAGCCGCCTCTCCCTTCCCGGCAGCCGCGCCCCCCATGCTCCCCGAGCTCACCCTCCCCCTTTCCGCATCCTCTCCCTTCCCGCTTCTCCCTCCTTTCGCGCCCTTTCCCTTTCCGCGCCCCTACCACCGATTTCTCATTTTGTTCTGCCTTTTCCCTTTCCTTTGGATAGGGACGTTATCGGCGCTTCCGTCCGTTTCCGCCTTTTTGCACCCCGTTTCCGCCTTGCAATCATTTCATTTCCGCATTGAATCGCTCATTCATGTCCAAGTCCGTCAGTTTCCATGTTGCGGACCGCCTCCCGTCCGGCCCCCACGGTCTCCCATCCATAATAGGCACCGGCGTCCCCCCCGTTCCGAAGCGGGCGCTGCCTTCCCGGCCCGACACTCCGGAGCCGACGGCCGACCAGCACAATTTTCCGGAAGCACGTGATGAAAACGATGCGACGGCCGCCTCATGCACGTCCAAGACGCTGACTACCCATTCAGTTCAAAGGCTATCAGGAAGAAATCCGTTTTTGAACGTGCGGGCTCCGTCTCCGTGCAGGGCGTTGCCGTTCGGGACATGGAGGATGTCCGCGGCGGAGCCCCGTCAGGGCTTTCCGGCGAGCGCTCCTGGCAGCAGGGCGGCGCCCGGGCATCGGGGGCAGGGGGGCGCCGATTTGGAATTCCATTTGGAGCGCGATTATGTATAATGAAATTTTGCCGCTTCCAGTCTATCCGGACTCGGCTCCCTCCCACCATACGCGGCCGCCGGCGCTCAGGAGCGCGCACGCTTCCCCCGGCCTGCCGCCCGCACCGGCAGGACCATCCTCCCGCGCCTATGACCGTTCCAGAAAAAAAACCGACGCCCGTGGCGCCGGAGCCGCTCGAGGCGCCTCCGGCGGGGCTGGAACGTGTGCCGGCCGGCGGTTCTGCCTGGGCCGGCATCCGCCTCCTGCTCCTGGCCGTCCTGGCGGTCCTGTCCGGATGCAGCTTGTTCGGGGGCGGGGGGGGCTCCACTTACCCGGCTTCGGGCGGGTCGGGGACGCCTCCTGCCGTGCTGGGCGTCAATTCCGCCCAGTTCTCCGGCGGGGTGGCGCCGGCCGACTTCGGGCTTCTGGCCGACTACTTCACCGTGTGGTGCGGGAGCTACAACGAGGAGGCCCCTGCCAGGGCGGCCGCGGCGGCCCTCCAGAAGGAGGGAATGACCTCCTTCGTCCTGAACAAGACCCTGGCGGAGAAGGGGTTCGGCGCCAGCGCCAAGGTCGGCGACTACTGGCTCGTCCTGGCCGGGCTCTTCGGGGAACGTCAAGACGCCGAGGCTCTGGGATCGAGGCTGAAGGCCAGGGGACTCGTCTCGAACTACCAGGTCATACCCTCCGACCAGCCTGCCGAGGTAGCCTCCTACGAGGCGCAGGTGAAGCCCATGGCCGCCCGCTCCGAGACCGCCCAGCGGGGGGCCCAGCAGAAGCTCGGGAGGCCGGTGGACCCCGCCTCCCCGTCCGCCACGGGCGAGGGCTTCAAGGGAGCCGTCACCGGCCGTTACGTGCGGAGCTTCCGCGACGAGTGGGCCGCCAAGGAGGAGGCCAGGCGCCTCACCTCGGCAGGGTGGAACGCCGGGGTCCAGGCGGCGGGCAACGGGGGGGGTATGTGGTACCGGGTATACCTGACCGGGAACGTCGGCAGTCAGTCCGGAAGCCCCGCCGGCAGCGCGGCCTCCCGCTACAGGGTCTCGGACGCGACAATTCAGGCCGCCCAGGCCAGGGGAGCCTCCCAGAAGGGCCTGGCCATCGTGGTGGACACCTCCGGGCTCAAGGGTGCCTGGGGGGCCGTCAGGCCCAACCGTCCCCGCACCGACGCGTCCAGCTGTGCGGGCTATTCCCAGAGCGGGAGGCTTCTGGCCTCCATCGAGCGCTTCGTGAGCTTCATACCGGACGCCGGGCTCCTGGTCTCCGTCCGGAACCTGGGCTTCAGGGAGGAACCGGACCTCATGCGCAGGGCCGCCAGATCGATCCGGACCTTATGGTCCGAGGACGGTTCAGGGTTCTCCCAGACCAACGCCGCCTACGGGCCGACCGTCTACAACCGCCCCGAGGTCTTGAGGGCCGTCCGGGGCATGAAGCCCGACCGCCGTTCGGCTCCCCTGGGACCGGGGCTGTCGGGACTGAGCGAGCTGAACGCCATCCCCGGCCGCAAGACCGTCGTCCTCTTTTCCGACTTCGTCTACCGCGACCGGATCTCCTCCACCGAGGCCGCCGCGGGCGGTCTCCGCAGCCAGTACGGGGACGTGAATCTCATGGTGGTCTACGGGGACTCAACGGGCGAGGGCTGGATGCTCGCCGACTCGATCTCCCGTGCCGGAGGCGGCTCCGGGGCATGGGACGGGTGCAGGCTGATGACCGACAACGCCTATTTCGAGAGGTTCGTGAAACAGGCCTTCCCGCGCTGACGGGCGGATCCCTCCCTTCGGTTAAGAACATGCCGGATTTTGCCCGGACGGGATTTTTTTGAGGGGGCACGAAGGCCGTCCGGGAGGCCGGAAAGGCCGCAGGCGGGACCGAAGGGCCCCGCACGATGAGGCCGGAAGGCCTCGAAGGAGGCAGGAAAGGCCGCCAGAGTGGCCGGAAGAAGGCCTCGAAGGAGGCAGAAAAGGCCGTAAGGTGGCCCTGAAGGGCCTCGAAGACCCACGATTTTCCGGGGCTGTACGCCGCGGCGAAAGCTCCGGCCCTGCTGGGCGCCCTTTGGGCGCCTCCCCAATCCGACGACTAAAAAGACGAGGACCAATGCCAGATCACACCTACACCAGGGTGGGGTTCTTCTCCGGCGAGAAGATCCCCCTGGAGATGCACAAAGCCAGGATGGTCCAGAGGGTTCACCTCCGCCCCGTGGGGGAGAGGCTGGCCGTCCTGAACGCCACGGGGAACAACACCTTCCTTCTGCCGAACAGGGACGTGTTCCTGGACATGCTGACCGACAGCGGGGTCAACGCGATGAGCGAGGCCCAGTACGCCGCGATGCTGCTGGCCGACGACAGCTACGCCGGCTCGGAGACCTACTACCGCCTCGAGAAGACGGTGCAGGGGTTCTTCGGGCTCAAGTACTTCCTTCCCGCCCACCAGGGGCGGGCCTGCGAGAACATCCTCGCCACCGCCTACGTGAACCCCGGCCAGTACATGGTCACCAACTACCACTTCACGACCACCAAGGCCCACATCACCCGCGTGGGAGGTCATGTCTACGAGTGCGTGTCGGACGCGGCCTCGGTGACGGCCAGCTCCGATCCCTTCAAGGGCAACTACGAGATGGCGAAGCTCGCGAGCTTCGTTGACAAGGTCGGGACGGACAAGATTGCCTTCGTGCGCATCGAGGCGGGCACGAACCTCATAGGCGGCCAGCCCGTGTCGCTTGCCAACATGCGCGAGGTATCGGAGTACTGCCGCTCCAAGGGCCTGAAGCTCGTCCTGGACGCCAGCCTGCTGGCCGACAACCTCTACTTCATCAAGACCCGCGAGGAGTCCTGCCTTAAGCGTCCCCTGGACGAGATAGTCCTGGAGATGAGCGGGCTGATGGACATCGTCTACTTCTCCGGCCGCAAGCTCGGCTGCGCGCGGGGTGGCGGCATCGTGCTCGCGGGGGAGGACGACTACAGGAAGCTTAGGGACCTCGTGCCGCTCTTCGATGGGTTCCTGACATACGGCGGCATGTCGGTGCGCGAGATGGAGGCCATGAACGTCGGCATCCGGGAGACCCTGGACATCGACACCATAAGCCAGACTCCCATCTTCGTCGAGGCCCTTGGCGAGTCGCTCCAGGCCAAGGGCGTGCCGATCGTGACCCCCTTCGGCGGGCTGGGGTGCCACGTGGACGCCCTGAAGTTCATCCCCCACGTTCCCCAGGAACAGTACCCGGCAGGAGCGCTCTGCTCCGCGATGTTCCTGACGGGCGGCATCCGGGGAATGGAGCGCGGGACACTTTCCGAGCAGCGCAACCCCGACGGCTCGGAGCATCTATCGTCCATGGAGCTCATGCGCCTGGCGGTGCCCAAGCGCGTCTTCTCGCTTTCCCAGATGATGTTCGTCGCGGACCGCCTGGGCTGGCTCTACGAGCACCGCGACCTCATAGGCGGTCTGGAGTTCGAGGAGGAGCCCGCGACGCTCCGCTTCTTCCTGGGACGCCTTAGGCCCATCGGCGACTGGCAGGAGAGGCTCGCGGCGGCCTTCCGCAGGGACATGCCCTCCGGACTCTAGCGCCCGCAAGGGCAGACGTCCGCAGCCGCGCCGCCCTCCAGTCGGCAGATCCGGGGGGATGGCGCGGCTTTTTTTTTGTGTGCCCGGCATGGGAAGTGACTTGGAGGTGAAAGTCCTCTACAGACTTGTCAGTGGGTACTGTTAGCCAAAGGCAAGGGGAAGGCCGCGAGGCCCAGCTGAAAGAAGCCGGAGGCAAACCCTCGGCCCGACGAACAGAAATCTCATCAGGCGTTTCCGGGCGGACGAGCTTGCAAAACAAAGCGAAGTCCAACACTGCATGAGCGCGGGGGCGTAAATGAGGCGGGTATATGAGGGGAAGGTCACTGTTCTTACCCGGGGAGATCTCTCGGCGGCCATCGGAACATCCG
>JAISEQ010000290.1 GCA_031264045.1 Deltaproteobacteria bacterium | reverse complement strand
GGTGAGGGGCGGGGAGGAGTCCGGAGGGAACGGCAGATCGAAGTCCGTCGGCGGGGGGCTCATGGCCCGCATGCTGTGGGACGGGGGATTCCGGGTGGAGGCCTCGGCGAGGGCGGGGAGGCTCATGAACCGCTTCACCTTCACGGACCTCCCGTCCGGGCACGGACTGCATGGGCACTATACGCTCAATACCTCCTATCTGGGGGCCACCCTTGGCGTCGGATACACGATACCCCTGTCCGAGGGCTCGTCTCTGGATTTGGTGGCCAGGGGATACTGGACGAGGATCGACGGAAGCTCCATCCTGGTGGGACAGGATCACACGGTGGACTTCGGTACGTCCGACTCCTTCCACGTTCGCGGGGGCGCCAGGTACGGCTTCAAGGCGGGCCAGCGGGCCAGGCTCTACCTGGGCGCCTACTACGATCGCGAGTTCAGTCACGAAACGGACGCGAGATCGCGCGGCGTGAAACTGGACACCGAGGAACTGAAGGGCTCGACAGGCATCTTCGAGGCCGGGGCAGTCACCAGCCCGTCGGAGAGCTACCCCGGCTTCACGATTGCCTTCGGGATCCAGGGCTACGTGGGAAGGCTCCGCGGCTTCTCCGGAGGCATCAGAGTCGGTTGGCAGTTTTAGGAGTTCGGGCCCGGGTCCGGGACCGTCGCGTCCGGCCTGACCGAACATCGGCGAACGTTTCGCCGTCCTCCGTTGCGGGCGGCCTGCTCGCGTAAATTCCTTTGCCGGGACGTGAACGGGGCATCGGACGCTTCCGGGCCCCGTCATGAGGAGGATTTTTTCAGGGGCTTCCGCCTCAAGAGGGCCGCAGGCTTCAGGCTCCCGGGCGGGCAGGGATCGGGATCGCATCGGACGGGACCTTGATGGAGTATGGCGCGATTCCGATGGGCGCTGGCGTACACCTGAGGCGGCCTTCTGCGTAAATTCCGGATTGAGCGACCGCCCGAAAAGATGAGGCATCACGCAGGCTGACAGACTCTCCCGCACGGATGGCCGAACCAACCGGAGACTGGAGTCCGGATCGGGGACGGAAGCCGGTGGGCGGTTGTCGCTGGCATCTTGGGCGGTCGCGGTCATGTAGTCTTTCTGTTACAGGGGGAGTCGGTCGGACGGCGCTAAGGACGTCGAACGTTCGGCATCGGCCCGGTACCGACGATCCCCCGGACACGGTCGATCACCGACGTGTCCCCGGCCAAATCCGCGAATTCTTCCAGGAGCTCCATGGCCATTGCTAGCTCGGCCTTCAGGCCTCTCTCGGACATTCCAACGGCAATGTCGCCGATCTCGTCCACCCTGATGCTGGGGTGGATCTCCCGTTCGGATGACGGGCAGGCAGGCTTGTCCGGGGACTCCTCCGCGCCCAGGAGCTCGATAGCTCTTGCGATGTCGCTCCCGACGGCCTTGACGGAGGCGATGACCGAACGGGAGACGGGAGTTCCTGCCTCGCAGGTGAGCGACTGTCCGGGCATCTGGCTGGTGAGCCCGACAAGCTCAGGCCAGTCTCCATCGGGGTAAAGCCAGTCGTAGAAGGCCTTGACAGTCTCCTCGTTGTTCCTTACTGCCTGGAGGGTTGCCTCCTCGTTACGGGCGGATCTCACGAAGCCTCTGGAGCAGGCGGCCCTGCCTTGGATGATGAAGTTGTCCGTCATCTCGGTCTCCGATGTGTCGGCTTTTAGGGTGGCCGACCTGGTCCCTTAAAGTTGAAAGCGCCCTGAGCGACTTAGCGGCCGTGGTCTTACGCGGTGGCTGGGTCTTGCGGGTTCATGTTGTACGGCAGATTTCTGCGGAAGGTACGAGTGGTCGGCAGCAAGGAAAAGGCTTATGCGACAGCCACAGACTCTAGTCCAGACGCCGGGGAAAAGCAATTTCCCGGTGGTGATTTTTTATGAATTTGACAGTGGGAATTTTTGTCCTTTAAATGCCGCGTCAATAATTTTGCGCGGTCAAGAGAATTTCCCCATCAGACTGTATTTTGGATAGCCCATTCGTTAGGCAGACATCCGGGATGACCGAACGGAGAGTTCTGAAATGCATTCGGATCATCGATGATGTCCGGACAGTCTGGCCTGGCAGGCGTGCTTCATGGTCCTGTTTTGTCATGATGTGGAATACTGGAACTGAACAAGACAATAATTATAAGTATTAAGTTTAAACATCGTCTTATATTTAATATAAATTATTTTTATCAATGTCTAAGAATAAAGGAGATGTGCTGATTATTGATTAATAATATTTCTAAATATCTGTTTCCAAACAGTCAAATTTCGATAATTTCTAGTTATACCGCAAACATGGCATGACAGCGGTGTCTTCATCTCCTTATGAATGATTTGATAATCATCATGTCTTATAATAATTTACTATTTCTTTTGAACTTACGTATTATGTTTTAATGAGAGTTGAACATCTTTATTGCCTTAGTCCGGCGTAGATCGGGCGAGGCAGGGCAAAGTATAGCTGGGCATTCGGAGGGAAGTACATAACCGGCCTCAGAATCGGTATCCGCATCCGAACAATTTTGTAACGATCGCCATAACAAATACCGTTGATATCTTCTGTCTTCCTGAGCTCTATTTCGGTCAGAGTTATCAGCAGGCACCTTCATTCCCCAGTGGCAGACATCCAAGCGCATTTCAGGAATCAACTTTGTTTTGACAATCAACGGGTAGGTTCTTTCAAGGTGGAGGGGTAAGCCTTCACCGTTCAGTTCAGGATTCAATTTTATTAGCGTTCTCTTTCAGTTATCAAAATGTCCGCCATAAGAATTTCATCTGAGAAAGATCGTCCCCCTTTCTTGAGGATGTCCGCGTCCGGTGTTCGGTCATGTAGCTCGGTTAGCATACGTCATATCTCCGGAACTAATATCTAATATGCGTTTAACAAACATCTATCATGCAGGAGACATAGAAAGGGATAAGGCGTTCACCCGTCTAATGACCGCTTTAGATGATGCGGAGTGAAAATCCGATCCAGCTGAGATCACAATTGAGAGCCTATTGCGGAACTCAATAGCTGGTTTTGTCTTAAGGCATACAGTTCACGGCTGTAAGTTAACGCATGGTCAGACAATCTATTTGATATATGATTTCTGCTGATGGTCCACAAAGAATTTTATATAAATATCTGTACAACCAGCATTAATATCCGTTTTGGCAAATTTAATTTATGATTTTAATTATGATATAGGGAGGGGATATAAAGCCAAGATTGAGGGCGGGTGGGAATGATTTGATTCGTACAATTCGATGTTCCCGTTTCTCAGAATCGATGGAGATGGAAAGGCTGTTTATGTCTCATTTTAGGGATGTTTATGTTTTGTTTCAGGATATTTATTTTTTAATGTCGAGTATATCTTACGTAGAGCGTCTGGTTTCCGATCGGAAGGTATCCAGTTTATCGCCGGACAAACCATCTGGCCGGATCCCGCTTCAAAGATGCGCCTCCGGTTGGCAACTATTTCCGGCACAGGATTTGGACCGCCCAAGATTATGTTTCCCCCCCTCCTTGAGCTCTGAGTCATGTCCGGAAGGCG
Source organism: Deltaproteobacteria bacterium (assembly GCA_031264045.1). Taxonomy (GTDB): domain Bacteria; phylum Desulfobacterota; class Desulfarculia; order Adiutricales; family Adiutricaceae; genus JAIRZX01. Next base: position 5,858 of record JAISEQ010000290.1, on the reverse strand, counting down.
GTCGTCGCGAGAACATTACTCGATGGAAGCCCCGGATTGTCGGTAGCATCGGATAGTCGGTTCCTGACCGGAACAGAATCCGGAAATTTCGTCATAATTACGTGTCAGTCACGCTCCTGTTCGCCACTGAACGGTTGTTTGAAAATCAAATAATTATCTAAAAGCTGATAAGTTTCTTAATTGACCATGATAATATATTTATATAATGATTTATTTATAATTTCTCTCTAATTAATCATATTTTTCTATTTATATAAATATATTTGTATTTGCTTTCGGTCCAACGGAGGGCGAAGTGTTTTTCTCAATCGTTTCGGCTTGCCGAGATGCGTCTCGATACGTCCCCATTCGGTCAGACCCTATAATGCCATCTTCCGAGATTCCGGGACAGACGGGAGCTGAATTCTGGAACCCGGACATCTTCGGTCGCTCGCGTCTCTTTGAGATTTCAGCCTTCGCTCCTGTTCAGCATCCTGTACCCTCCGCTTCAGCTTCTGCTGTCTGTCCCAGTCCGCTTCAGCTTCAGCTTCAGCTGCCTGTCCCACTCCGCTTCAGATCAGGTGCCTGTCCCGCTCCGCTTCAGATCAGCGGATCCCGTCTTCCGGTCATAGGTGCCTCCGCCCTGGTCCCGGCTTGTCTTGGCTTGTTCCGCCTGGTCCCGACTTGTTCTTGGCCGGTTCCGCCTGGTTCCGACTTGTTCTTGGCCGGTTCCGCCTGGTTCCGGTTCTAACCCCTTGAGGCCCCGCTTCGGAGACTTCAGCATCGTCCAGTCCCCTTTCATGCCCGATTCTCGCGTTCAGGGACGCAGGTCCTCCCTGCCCGGTCCGGGATCCCGGACGGATAGGCCGCCGGGTGCCCCTCAAAGCCGGAAATCCCCCCCATCGACCGTAAGAAAGCGGCGAATTCACGGCCACTTGAGCCGGAAGGTTGGAGCAGTTGATTATTAGCGCGGTCGGCTATATAATTTGCGGGGCCCTCGAGTCGGCCCTATCCAACCCCACAGCCACCACGCGCTGTCTCCCGAACCAGCGTTCCCGGGAGGCGCCTCCCCCTGCTGGCCTCCGCCCGCCGGGCCCGGCGCCCCTCCCCCAAAGACATATGGCCTCGCGCTACAGAATCTGCATAATGTCCGAGGGGCGAGGACCCCTCAAGATACGGGGCTTCACCCTCCCCGCCTGGCTGCCTGTCGCCCTGGTGGCGGTCGCCGTAGCCGTGGCGGCAGGCCTGTCCGTCTACTCCTTCCACGCCAACCGCGCCATTTCGGGCTTCGAGGACAGGAGCTACGAGCTTGAGATCCTCCAGACCGAGAACGCCGCCAAGGAGATCCAGGTGGCCGCCCTGACCGAGCGGCTGGCCGCCCTGGAGGGCCAGGTGGGCGAGCTCTCGGGCCGGGACAGGGATCTGACCCTGCTCACCAGGGACTTCAACCGTCAGCTCGGCCTTCCAGAAGGAGCCGAGCTTGCCGAGGTCTGGCCGGAGCTCGTGAACACCGTCGCGTGGACCTGGGGCGGGCAGAAGGACCAGGGGGGCGTCGACCGCCGCTCCGGCCCGGCGGGGCCCTCCCTCGGGAGCTCGGCAGAGGTGATACGCGGGCTTCACAGGGATCTTGACCGCCTTGAGGAGGGCGCGGCCGCCTCCGGCTTCGTCCTGAGCGAACTCTCCACGGCCCTGATGGGGAGCCGTAGCCTCCTCGCGGTCACGCCCATAGCCAACCCCGTTCCCGGCGCCAAGGTGTCGTCCCTGTACGGCTACCGCTCCAACCCCTTCGGCCGAAGCCTGGACTTCCACGCGGGCCTGGATCTAGCCGCCCCCACCGGCACCTCGGTCTACGCGCCCGCGGACGGGACGGTGCTTTCTTCCGACTGGTCAAAGAGCGGCTACGGGCTTATGATTACCCTGGATCACGGCTTCGGGCTCTCCACCCGCTACGCCCATCTCTCCGAGAGCATGGTGGAGCCCGGCCAGAAGGTCCGGCGCGGGGAGCTCATTGCCCGCGTTGGTTCAACCGGGCGCTCGACTGGCCCCCATCTCCACTATGAGACCCGACTGGGGGAGACCGCGGTGGACCCGCTCTCCTTCCTCCAGGCCAAGCTCGAGTACCAGACCGCCTTCCTGGAGGAGAAGCGTGAGGCGCGGGAGGCCCAGGAAGCCGCTGCTGCTGCCGCCGCCGTCGCCGTTTCGGAGGCTTCCGGCGAGGCCCCTGCCGTCCCGGCGTCCCCTGCCGTGACCCGGACAACTCGGGGCGCGTCCGTCGCCAGCGGGACCGGGGGGGCGTCCCGAGGGAAGGTGTCCCGTTCCAACTCCCGGTCCAGGACAAAGGGAAAGAGCGTCAGGGGGAGCAGGACCCGCAGGGGCTGAGGTCTATCGGCCCGGGAGGCCCCAGGACTGGCAGAGGCGGCCTTTCCCCCTGCCTCTCTCCGCTCCTCCTCCCCGTGCAGCGGGCCTTTCATGGGTCCGGCCCGTTCGGCCTTTCCGTCTTACCCGGCCCTTTTACTGGTTTCCGGCCTTTTCCGGGGTTTCCGGCCTTTCCGGCCCTTTCCGTGTTTTCCGGCCTTCCCGGCTTTTTCCGCAGTTTCCGTTTTACCCGGCCCTTTCTGCGGTTTCCGGCCTTCCCGGCCCTTTCCGGCCCTTTCCGCAGTTTCCGGCCTTTCCGGCCTTCAGATCTCCTGGCCCTTCCGGGCTTCAGCGTTTTCCCGGCCCCGTCGGCCCTCCCAGGGCTTTCGGGGCCTTTCCCGGCCGGGTTCCCTCGAGACCAGGCCGCCTGCCCGGCGGGCCCCCTGCGGGTCCGGGGGCATTTCCGGGACATGCGGGCCCCCTCGGAGCGGGGGGCGCAGGGAAGGGCATCTTCCCTCCGGTCCCGGCAGAACCAAGCCCGCAGGCACTCCGGTCCTGCGGCCCCCGCCCCTCCGGGAGTCCGACTCCCGGTTCTTTTTTGCCCCGGCGGGGCTCACGCGAGCGAGAAATACATGCCCAACATTCTGAAGGCCTTCTTCGGTAGCGCCAACGACAGGGAGGTCTCCCGTCTGGCGGCCAGGGTGGACCGGGTAAACGAGCTTGAGCCCGGGGTGAGGAAGCTTCCGGACTCCGCGTTCCGGACCAGGACCGCCGAGTTCCGCGGGAGGGTCGAAAAGGGCGAGAGCCTGGACTCCATCCTCCCCGAGGCCTTCGCCCTCTGCCGGGAGGCAGCGGCCAGGATCCTGGGCCAGCGGCACTTCGACGTCCAGGTCATGGGCGGTCTTGTCCTCCACGACGGGAAGATAGCCGAGATGAAGACCGGCGAGGGCAAGACGCTTGCCGCCACCCTGCCGGTGTACCTGAACGCCCTCTCCGGGAAGGGGGTCCACGTGGTCACCGTGAACGACTACCTGGCCTTCCGGGACAGCGAGTGGATGGGGCAGATCTACCGGTTCCTGGGATGCACCTGCGGGGTCATCGTGCACGGGCTTTCGGACGACGAGCGCAGGACGTCCTACGCCTGCGACGTCACCTACGGGACCAACCACGAGCTCGGCTTCGACTACCTGCGCGACAACATGAAGTTCACGGCCGACGAGTTCGTCCAGAGGGACTTCAACTTCGCCATCGTGGACGAGGTGGACTCGATCCTGATAGACGAGGCCAGGACGCCGCTCATCATCTCGGGCCAGGCCGAGGAGTCCACCTCGCTCTACACGGACGTGAACGCCGTGATCCCGAGGCTCGCCAAGGAGCGCGACTTCACGGTGGACGAGAAGTCCAGGACATCGATCCTGACCGAGGACGGGGTCGCCAAGGTGGAGAAGCTCCTCCGGGTGGGGAACCTCTACGATCCCGAGAACATAGACGTCCTCCACCACGTGAACCAGGCCCTGAAGGCCCACACCCTCTTCCGCCGGGACTCCGAGTACATGGTGGAGGACGGCAAGGTGGTCATCGTGGACGAGTTCACGGGCAGGCCCATGGAGGGGAGGCGTTTTTCCGACGGCCTCCACCAGGCCCTGGAGGCCAAGGAGGGGGTGAGGATAGAAAACGAGAACCAGACCCTCGCCTCCATCACCTACCAGAACTACTTCCGGATGTACGACAAGCTGGCGGGCATGACGGGCACGGCGGACACCGAGGCCGCCGAGTTCGCGAAGATCTACAACCTGGAGGTGGTGGTGATGCCTACCCACCGCCGGATGATAAGGGAGGACCACCCGGACGTCATCTACCGCACGCAGAATGAGAAGTACCGCGCCGTGGTGGAGCACATAGCGGAGCTCCACGCCAAGGGCCAGCCGGTGCTCGTGGGCACCATCTCCATCAACAACTCCGAGAAGGTCTCCCAGCTCCTCAGGATGGAGGGCGTCCCCCACCAGGTCCTGAACGCCAAGCACCACGAGCGGGAGGCCCAGATAGTGGCCCAGGCGGGCCAGCCCGGCCAGGTGACCATCTCCACGAACATGGCGGGCCGCGGGACAGACATCGTTCTCGGTCCCGGGGTCGCGGACAACGGGGGGCTCTTCATCCTGGGCACCGAGCGTCACGAGTCCCGCCGCATCGACAACCAGCTCCGGGGCAGGAGCGGCCGCCAGGGGGATCCGGGGGAGTCCACCTTCTACCTGTCGCTCGAGGACGATCTCATGCGCATCTTCGGCGGCGCCAGGATCACCGGCATCATGAAGACCCTGGGCATGACCGAGGGGGTGCCCATCCAGGCCGCCCTGGTGTCCCGCAGCATCGAGAACGCTCAGAAGCACGTCGAGAGCCACAACTTCGACATCAGGAAGCACCTCCTCGAGTACGACGACGTGATGAACCGGCAGAGGATCATCATCTACCAGAAGCGGCGCCGGCTTCTCTTCGGCGAGGACTACATGGAGGATCTGCTTACCCTCATAGACGAGGAGAGCCAGTCCTTCGTGATGCGGCACATGGACGGCGTCGGGGAGGACGGCCCCAACTGGGAGGCCATGGCCCTGGAGAGCCGCAAGCTGTTCGGCTTCGTCCCGAACCGCGAGGAGCTGGAGAACCTGGAGGGCGAGTCCCGCTTCGACTACTTCTACGACAACGGCGAGAAGGCCATAAAGGCCCACATCGAGTCCTTCCCGGAGCAGGCCCGCGCCGAGGCGGTCCGCTTCTACATGCTCCGCACCGTGGATCAGCAGTGGAAGGATCATCTCCTTTCCATGGATCACCTGAAGTCCGGCGTGAGTCTCCGGGGCTACGCGCAGAAGGACCCCCTCCGCGAGTACCAGCGCGAGGGATTCGAGATGTTCGGCGAGCTCCTGGACCGCATCCGCGTGGAAACGTTGGCGGTTGTCCTGTCGCTGCGCATACGCAGCGAAGACGAGCAGAGGCCTGCCTTGAGGCGCCGGGGGCAGAGCCGCCTGACGTACAGCTCGGGCACCGGTCCCGACGGCGGAGGAATGGTCGTCACCAGAAAGGTGGGGCGCAACGACCCCTGCCCCTGCGGTTCCGGCAAGAAGTTCAAGCACTGCCACGGCAGGAACCAGTAGCCTGTATCCCGGCAATGTCAACGGCTTGCGGCGGAATGCCGCGGTGCCGTGATGACGGCTCGTCTATCCGTGATGACGGCTCGTCTAAATGAGGAAGGATGAGCCAGGTGAAAACAGCGGCAGGGCCAACCGTCATGTAGCGCTCTGCGGACGGTTGTCTATGCATCCGTGACTTTGAGCCGCGCGTGGTGCGGCTGTTCCTGGCGGTCCCTGTTCCTGCAGCTCGGGGCGAAATCGTTTTGACGGAAATCCGGCGGTGTTTCAACTATCTTGCGCGAGGAATCCCCCGGAGCTTGCTCCGGGGAGGAATCGCGCCCTCCTTCGCCGGATCTCACGGCGGCGGGGCAGACGGCGGAAGGAATTGCCGTCTGATTTCTT
>JAISEQ010000283.1 GCA_031264045.1 Deltaproteobacteria bacterium | reverse complement strand
AATCGGCCAGCCGCGTGAGCCGCCCCTGCCCGTTGCGGCACAGCGCGTGCCGGACGTTCGAACCGCATGTCGTTTCGTTGAGGGGAACGACGGATCCGCCGGGGCGGACGGGGACCGGAACGGCCCGGTTCTCGCCCGGCAATCCGGTTGCGGCCTCCGCCCCGGAAACCTCGCCCTTGGGGCGGGCAGCGGGGTCGCCCGGCCTTGTTCATGGAATGCGCCGCGGGAGATGGATAAGGGTGGTGTCGGAAGGCCCGTGAGGGCAGGCGGAGCGGGTGGCCGTCCCGCCGCTGGGTTCGGGCGCGCAGGGGACCGGGAAATGGGGGCTGCGGACCGGACTCGGGGGCCGGAGGCCCCGAAACCGTCGGCCGTCGGAGGGCTGGGGTCCGGTATGGGGGCACGGAGGCCGGGAAGCGCCTCTTGAGAGGAGGGGTGCCTGGCCCGGGAGATGCCAGGACTGAAGCCTGCAGGGGGAAGCGTAATGGGGAGCTCCGGGGGCACGGAAAGGCCAGAGTTGTCAGGAAGAGGGGGCGCTCCGGCATCTTGAACATATAGAATTCAGAGATGCCAGATTTGGCTATTTAAGAGATTTTTAGCATTTAAATATTAAATATATGCTATATAATAGCATTATCATAATTCTAAAATTCAATTAGTTATGTTATAGAAATCAAACGTTATAAAATTAAATAATTCATAAATTAAATTTAATATATCTATACCTGGCTATAGACATGATGTGGGTTGATAATATTCAATCCACCTATCTATAAACATGACGTGGGCTGGGCTAAATTCTCCAGGCATGGATAAAAGCATTACGTGGGTTGGGTTCTTTGATACAATGCCTTAATATGAATGAAAACCCTGTCTATCGAATCAGGAAAGAGATCGGCATGGCATATGCATTATTAAGCATTTCATATGCCCTATATGAGGATCTGGCAGAGCAAATCCCGCAAACCCTCGGTTTGATAATACCCTCCCCCTTGCTGGATCGCTTGACCCACATCATGTTTATTGCCGGGCATCTATATTTATAGAAAAAATTTTTCTGATAATCCATAAATATCATTTAAATAATTATAATGTTTTATTTTTATCTTAAACTATAGCGATATATAATTATTTTCTTTGATGTTCTGGATTTGGACTGTGGATAATTTGCGACATCGTTTCTTGCATTGAGATTCTGCACCTAATGGCAGCATGGGAGAGATGATAAGAATTATTACGGATGGATCAAAATTTGCGTAACCGCCGTGCGTCTCAGTCGGCAACCGGCAGCGGCCCTTCATCCGTTTCAATCTGAGAGCCGGCCCGGCGGGGCACAGTGTCGGCCCACGGCTTCAGAGGCGAGGTCAGCGGCAGGGACGCTGGGCCCCTCGGGGGCCCCTCCGCACCCCTTTAACCGCAACCCGTTATCTGGTAGAATTACGATTTCTGCCCGTCCCGTCCCCTTTGACGCGGCCGCAGGCCGACCTCGCCGCGAAGGGCCGCCGCCCCGAGACCCCTCCCCCCGAACCCCCCGGCCCGCCCTCCCCTTCCCACGGGCCCCCACACTCTTCAGACGCAATCGCCATTCCGGCCTCCGCCCACTCCCGGCGGCCGGCCCCTCCCGCATTGCGGGCGGGTCCACCACACAGGTAGGCATCACCGGAACATGCGACGCAAGAAAGCTTTCCCAGCCGTAGCAATCCCCCTATTCACAGCAACCGTCCTGGCCCTGGCCGCCGCAGGAGGCTGCGCCGGACCGCAGGACCCCGCCTGGGACTCGTTTTCGGCGGCGATGGACGCAGCCTTCGGTCAGGGCAGCTGGTCGGCGGTTTCTCACGACTTCACCGGCGGGACCCTTACCGTGACCGGCATAAGGGCCCAGGTCCCCCCGGCGGCGGCCGTCTACCTGAAGACCAAGGCCGACGCATCGGCCAGGACCCAGGACGCCTTCGAGGCCAAGACCGCCCGAGAGAGGGCCGACGCCGAGCGAGCGCAGAAGGCGAACGCCGCCCTCGCCGAACGCCGGGACGCCGGCCCCCCCCCGTCCGGCGACGGCCCCCCGGCTCCGATGCCGACCGGACTGGCGGCGCAGGAAGGCGCCCAAGCCCCGGCCGGACTGGCGGCGCAGGAAGGCGCCCAAGCCCCGGCCGGACTGGCGATGCGGGAAGGTGCCCAAGCCCCGGCCGGACTGGCGATGCAGGAAGGCGCCCAACCGCCCTCGGCAGGCGGATCCGACTCCGGAGAGGAAGCCGCCGGCGTCCCCGCCCCTGAAGCGGACGGGACCCCGGACAGCCCGGCCGCCGCGCCCGCCCCGGACTCCCGGACTCCTGGCGACTCCGGCTCCGCCCCCTCCGGAGACGCGGAGGGACAAGCTTCCGGCACCGTCCCCGGAGCACCCGACGCTTCCGGCGATGCCGCCGATGCAGCCGGCGCTCCCGCCAGGCCCGCGTCCCCGCCGCCCGAGGAGGACGGCGCGCAGGCCCCCGGCCCCGTCGGCGGGGACCTCCCCGCCATGGCGGACGCGCCTTCGGCGGAAAGCCCCGGAATCACGGTGAAGAGCCTCAAGATAAGCGGCCCCGCCCCGGCAGACGTGCTGGCGGGGCTCCTGCGGAACTCTGGCGGCCCGCTGGACGTCTTCGCGTCCATGGAGATCGAGGACCTGAGGCTCCATACCGGGCAGTCGGCGGAACTGGGATCCGCGGAGATACTGGTGCCCTCCGCCGTGCTGACGTCGCTCAGCTGCCGTCCGGGAGGCACCCCGGAAGGAGGGAATCCGGCCCCCGCCTGCACGCTTTCCGGCATCGCCACCGGCGGGGACGGCGGCTTCTCCTTCGCGTTCAGGTACCCGGAGACGGACTACCGTCTGGATTTCAGGATGGAGGCGTCCTCCTGCGCTCTCGAGGGCGTCTCCCTGGGAGGGGAGGCGGGACTCTCGCCGGCGGGCGTCAGGGCGGAGAAGCTCCGGGCGGCTGACCTGGAGCTGGCGCTGGCGGCGCGCCGGGGGTTCCTGACCCTGGACGTCTCCGCGGGGCATTTCGTCTCCGCCGGCCTGGAGGGGGCGTACTCCGCCCGGTCCACCGACCTCGCGGGCATCAGGGCGATCCTGTCCGGAAACGGGGCCGACCCCATCTGGTCCGCCTCTGCCGACTCCTTCTCCGCGGCGGGGCTGGACCTCCGCGAGGCCCTCTCGGGCTCCGGCGCGCGGCCGGGGGCGTATTTCCTGAACGAGTTCCTGAGCGAGGACGGCGGCGGGCTGATCGAGGCCCTGTGGCCGGGCTGGGACTGCCTTTTCAGCCAGCGCTACTCGGCCGGATCGTGGAGGCTCGCGGGCTTCAGGGGAAGCGGGACCGACGGCGAGCGGCTGGAGTTCAGGACGGCCGAGGCCGCAGGCCCCCTTGTCCGGGGGAAGCTCTCCGACACCTCGCTGGAAATAACCGGCATGGAGCTGGAGTTCCCGTCCGATGCCTGGCAGCCGGACTCCCGCGTGAGGATCGCGCGGTTCCTGGGCACGAACATCCTGAGGGGCGACGTCAGGGTCCTCAAGACCTTCGACCGGGAGAGTTCGACGGTCCGCTGGCGGCTCGATCCCCTGGACGTCCGCGACGCCGGCAGGCTCAGCGCCGACGTGAGCTTCACCGGCATGGACGACCCGGCCCTCGCGGAGCTCTCGGAAATAAGGCTCAGGAACATCGACCGCGCGATTGACGCCGTGGCGTCCCGCGGACTCGGGATCGGCGCCGCCTCCGTCTCGCTCTCCGCGCGCCCGCTTATGGACCGGCTGGTGATAGCCGTCGCGGACGCCGGGGAGAACCCGCCGTCCTCGGCGGCGTCGGAGATAACCTCCGCGGTCTCCATGCGGCTTCTGGCCGTACTGCCCCACTTCGCCTCCGTGGAGTCGGTGGTGGCCCTGACCGACTCGCTCGCGGAATACGTCGGCAGGCCCCGGGCCCTGACCGTGGCCCTGAATCCCCCGGCGCCCCTGAACGCCGCCTCGCTGGCCGGGGGGCTGGACGACCCGGCCTCGCTGGCAGGACTCCTGAACGTCACCGTCACCGTGAACGACCGCCTGCCGGTCACGCTGGAGCACTGACGGGCCTTCCTGGCCGGGGCCGCTCCCCCCGGCCCCCGTGCCGGCACGGACCCGGCCCCCGGCACCTCCCCCCGGCCGGCGGAGCGCCCCGGCGCGGCACCCGCAGGCTTTCCCCCCTTCACGCCGCGCCCAGCGGCGGAATCCCGCCGCCGCGCGCGGCGGCACGAGACCGCGGCCACGCCGCCGCACGACACACGCGGGTTTTCCGACACCACCAGCCCCGGAAAGGAAAGACCCGAGGAAAAGGTCAGCACCATGACAACCATCAGCTCAAACGGGACGGCGAGGCGGCACTCGGCCTGCAGATCGGCGGCTGCCCTAGCCCTTCCGGCCCTTCTCGCTCTACTGGCCGCCGTCTCCTGCGGGAAGAAGGCGGACGACGAGACCGCCTGGAAATCCTTCGAGATTCTTATGGACTCCTCCTTCGGGGAGGGCGGCTGGAGCGCCGCCTCCCACTCGTTCGACCCGGCCGCGTCCGTGCTCACCGTGACCGGCATCGAGGCGGATCTCTCCCGCCGGCCCCATGCCCTTCCCCCGGAATACGAAGGGCTCCTGACGGGCAAGGCCCGGATAGCGAGCGTGAGCGTCGCCGGGATCCTGGAGCCCTCGGCCATGCGGGAGACGGCCGCCGCGACCAGCTGGCGCGGGAAGCCCGAGAGGCTTCTGGCCTCCTCCGTCTCCATGAGGGGCCTCTCCGCCCCCCTGGGGTCCGGGGACTTCACGATCGAGGCCTCGGCGGACGAGATAGATCTGGGCTCCGTGAAGCTCCTCGCGAACGGCGACACCGCCCCCGCCCAGGGGGAGAGCGATCTCTCGCTCCTCTCGTCGCTGGACATAGCCTCGCTCTCCAAGAAGGGCGTCAGGATATCGCTGAAGTTCCCCGGATCGATCCTCGAGGCAGGCTACGGCAACGGCACGGCGGGTTCGGCTTCCGCGGGCGGCGCCGCGCCCCCCGCCGGAAACGTCACGGATTCCGGGCCCGCAGGCGATTCTGCCGGCTCCACGGGCGCCCTTCAGGAGCTTGAGGCCGACGGCGGGGACGGAGGCGCGGCGGGGGCGGACGCGTCCTGGGCCGGGGTCCCGGCACCGGCGGCGCCCCCGGTGGAAATCGAGGCGACCCTCGGATCCTTCGAAGGCAGGGGCCTGGGCTTCGCGCCGCAGCCCCTCCCCTACCCCGGAGCCCCCCCGCTTCTGGGGCTCCTCATCGGCCAGAGGGCCCAGAGCCTGGCGTGGAAGGATCTGAAGGTGACGGCGAGCGGTCTCCCCGGAAACGGGAAAGCCGCCCTGGCCGCCGCCTCCTCGGAGATCCAGGGACTGGAGAAGTTCGGGAAGACTGCCTCGACGAAGCTCCAGGGGTTCTCGGCGGAATTCGAGTCGCCCTCCGGCCCCGTAGGGAGCTCCCCCGTGACCTTCAAACTGGGCTCCATCGAAACGGTGGGCATGGACTTCACCCCGGCCATGGAGGCCTACATGCCGGCCGTGGCCGAGGCCCTGGCGTCGGGCGATCTCTCCGCCGCGAAAAAGGCCAGGACGCTCGCCGAGTACGTGGTGGACCCGTACACCTTCGAGTCGGTCTCCTTCGAGGGCCTGGACATGAAATTCGCCGGCGTGTCCTTCGCGGACGCCCGCTTCAGCCGCACGGGCCCGGTCAGGGCCTGGACGCTCTCGCCCAACAGGACCGAGTTCTCGGCCCGGGTGTCGTTCGGGGCCGAAGGGCCCGGAGCCTCCCCCGAGCAGGAGGAGACCCTGCGGAAGCTCCGGGATCTCTTCGGGAGGACCGAGTTCGGCGTGAACTACTCGGGATCCCTGGCCGTGTCGGAGCAGGGCGGATGGAGCTACACCCTGGCCGACCTGGGGGCGGATGGCGTGGCCTCCCTCTCGGGCAACCTGAGGCTCACGGGAATCACGCAGGATCTGGTGGACAACCTCCGCCGAATCCGCGTGGAAGAGGCGGATCTGCTCTCCATAATGGGCGTGATAGCCACGTTCGGCGTGGAGCGGCTGAGCGTGAACCTGGACGACACCTCCCTGACCCAGGCCCTGGTGAAGTCCAGTGCCGAGGCCTCCGGAAGCACCCCGGAAGAGGTGAAGGCGGAGCTGGTCTTCGACCTGGCGGCCTCGCTCGCCGAGCAGTTCGAGCAGGTCCCTCCCCGCGCCTTCGCGCCCCTCCTCGGCGCGTACGGCGACTTCCTCGCCGCGCCATCCTCGTTCACCCTGTCCGTGGCGCCCTCGGCCCCGATAACCGTGACCTCGCTCACGCCCTTCTACACCTCCCCGGACATCCCCGGGCTCATGCAGTTCCTGAACATCACCGTCAGGAACGGGAGCAGCCCCCCCGTGCCCTTCCTGGACGTGACGGCCCTCACTGCCGACCCCCCGGAGGAACCCTCCGAGCCGATGGAGGAGACGGACATCGAGTAGCCGCGAATCCGGACCGGCCCTCCGGCCGGCGCCTCCGGCGCGCCCCCTGCCGCAGACCCCGGGACACCGCCCCGGGGCCTGCGGTTTTTTTTGTCCGCCGCCCTGACCCGTACCGCCGCCTGAACCGACCGTTCTGCACCGCCGCCTGAACCGACCGTTCTGCCGGCTCACCGCCGGTTCATCACCAATCAGCCGACGGTACGCGGCCGACTGATTTCAACTATCTTGCGCGAGGAATCCCCCGGAGCTTGCTCCGGGGAGGAATCGCGCCCTCCTTCGCCGGATCTCACGGCGGCGGGGCAGACGGCGGAAGGAATTGCCGTCTGATTTCTT
>JAISEQ010000265.1 GCA_031264045.1 Deltaproteobacteria bacterium | reverse complement strand
GACATTGTCATCGGAGAGTTTAAAGGTTCCGGTTCGCTCATCGGCCAGGTCGGCGGCAGAGGACGGGGCGGTTCCAGTCCCAATCTTGGCCGTTTGTCGGGGATGGTCGACGGCATACTGACCTCATCCGGCAACGCTGCACTTTCTGGCAGGATCTTGGACGTTTTGTCCGCAATCGATGATATCATAGTCAGCGGACATGGCAACGAGGCAGCTTTGGCCGTGAGGCAGCTCATCGGAGAAGATGTCCTCCCGATCATCAACGCGAACGTTGAAAATGTTCACCAGACACGCGCTGCCCTGGGCAGAAGAATGAGCACGATAAGGAATTTCTCTTTCGCCCCTTCGTCAGGTTCGGAAGATGCCCGCTCGCGCGTCTGGGCGGCCGGCTTCGGCAATTGGGCCAAGCAGAAGGATTCCGACGGGCTGTTGGGCTATGAGTATAATTCCGGAGGCGTAATCCTGGGATTTGACCATGAACTGGCCGCCGTTCCCGGACTGACCATTGGCATCAACGGCTCTGTCTCCAAAGGCAAAATGAAGAATAACGGCTATCACAGTGAGACCGACATAGACTCATACGGGATTGGTGTCTACGGGATGTATGAGGCGCCCAACGGTCTTTTCGCCGAAGCGAATATCGGTTTCGGATGGTCGGACAACGAGCTTGAAACCGTCTCCGTATTGACCGGTTCTAAAAGAAAAGCCAATTTCGACAGCAAAACCTTCCAGGCCGGCGTGAACATGGGCTACACCTTCAAACTGAGCGACAATGTTCACCTGGTACCCACAACGGGCCTCCAGTATATCCGGATCACGCAGGACGGATGGAAGGAGAAACTTGCAGATCCTGACCTGCCCGACATTCCCGCCCACTGGTTCGGCGACACCAAGCGGGACTTCCTGGAAGTTCCCGTGTCTCTGAAGCTGGAATCCGCCCATCAGGTAGGTTCCGTGACGATAACCCCCGAAGTCCATGCGGGGGCCATTTTTACGCTGAACGATCCCAAATCCAGCATGCGGATGGGTTTCGTAGGCTCCGACAGATCAGTCAGCCTGGTCGGCATGGATTCGGGAAAGAACAGGTTTCAGGCAGGTGCCAGCGTCAAGATACAGGCGAATGACCTGCTGGATATCTTTGCCAGTTACGAGCTGGAGACCAGGAGCAAATACACTTCCCATTACGCTCACTTAGGTGCCGGTTTTTCTTTCTAATCCGCTGAAAATATAAATTTTCAGTTATTTTTTAAAGGCGTCGGAAAGTTTAGTTCTTTCCGACGCCGTTTTTGTATCTCCGTCATGTGGATGATTGGAGATGAAAGTCATCAGCAGACTCGACAGTGGGGAGTGTCTGCCGTCTGACAAGCTTGGGCTGAGCCAGTTCGTCAGTTGTGACGCAAGCACAGGCTGCGATCTCGGCATGGACCGCCATTAACCTGGCGATAAGCCAGGTTGGGGCCGTGATGTGACCTTTTCACCTGTTGAAAATCATTAAAACAATCCAATTTTGTTTTAAGTTATACGTAACATCTGATTCTTCATGCAACGCAATAATCATTGATCCCACTGCAAAAAACCCTCATTTGACCTTTCAGAGGCAAAGTACTGAGGCAAGGATTTCACGAAATGACGAGGATTTGGCTTAAATACAGGAGCTTTCGATGCCGAGGACGTATTGAGTTCACCCTCTCATTTGGGGAGGGATAAGTTTTCGCAGTGGAATCAATCATTACCGCATCAGTCATTACATCAATCACTGTATGGGCGGTTTGAATCTTTCATTTTAGTGTTAAAGCAGCAAGTCCTATGAAAGGGCCTCACCGGTCGTTTCGTCATGCCCCGAGCATTAAGGCCAGCGGGTATCTATTATGATCGGCAACCGTCCGGGACTATCGTCTTCAGCATCGTTAGGCATTTTGAATAAACCATATGCATTTTTCCGTATGACTTATGAATTTCCAGACATGCCTGCTGAATTCACTAAATGTACTATGTTTTATAAGTTATGATTTATACATTATTGTGTATGATATTTGATATTTGTTTTGTGTAGTTTGTGGTATGTACTATGGCTTAAGAACTGTAGCGTAAAGGTGATGACGTATGTTTTTTGAGTTATATCATATGTTTTATGTTATATTGCCTATGTTATATGGCTTATGCATAATTTTGATATATTTATCTTATGACGTCTGTTTTAATATCTTATGTTTCACAGAATATTTTATGCCATATAATCTATGGCATATTCTTATGCCGTAAATACTATGTCATTTGAATTATTTCATATTGTCTATGATGTACAACATATACGTCAGTCTTGTGTCTGATTTCTTCCAGATCATGAATAGCGCGATGAGACAGATGTGTCCTGAAGCCAGCCGCCCGTTTCAGTGTCCGCGTCAGTTTATCTGATTATTCCCCCTTCGGGACGGGGAAGCTCGCCTGCCCTCCGCAGGACGCCGGACACCCTGGAGAGGGCCGCGCGGTACTGGGGCAGCTGCCGCGACTGGAAGGCCAGCCTGAAATAGCTCCACGCCCCGGGCAGATCCCCGGAAAGCTCCCGGTAGAGGCCGAGGTTGTAGAGGGCGGGTCCGTAGGTGGGGTTCAGGATCAGGAGATCCTGCCAGATCCGGGCGGCCCCTTCCCAGTCACCGGCGGCGGCGAGCGTCCGGGCCCTGCGGCCTTCCGCCTCGTCCGAAGGGGCCAGATCGGTTTCGGTGAACCTGGGACCGGCCAGGAGCGCCAGATCGGCCGCTGCCTTGCCTGCCAGGTCCTTGAGGACAGCCTGGGCGAGCTCGTCGTGGGAAAGGCGACGGTCCTCCGCGGATGCGGCGGCAGTGGCGGAACCGGTCGTCCCGCGGCGGTCCGCGTAGCCTCCCGCCGCCCTGGAGACCGAAAACACGTTGCGGCCTGTGCGCATCACCCCCCCGTCCTGGGATGCGAGGGTCCACCGGACGTCCAGGACGCCCCGGGCGCGCTCGAAGTCCAGATCCCTGGGCACGCTGTTCCTGATCCTCGCAGTCACGAGAAAGCTCTCGCCGGTCAGGGGATCGTCCTCCCAGTACTCCCGCTCCTCGCCCTCCTCAGTTGTGAGCACCGTCTCGCGGCCGGGGGACGAGTCGAAGCGGAACTCGGCGGTCCCGGACAGGACCGGGCTCCCGGAACCCGCGACGCCCTCCGGAAGGAGGGCGAGGGCGAGCTCGCTTCCCCCGGTTCCCGTGAACTCGCCGACCACGAAGTCCCCGCGGAGCCTCTGCACGTTCTGGGCGCAGGAGGGTAGAAACGCGAGCGCCAGCGTGAAGGCCGCCGCGAGGGCCATGCCCCGGGCCGCACTGGCCATGCCTCTGGCCGCACTGGCCATGCCCCGGGCCGCAGGCGGCGTGCCGCAGGTCCCGCTGGGGTCCGCGGCCCCGTGCCTTTCAGCCGCACGGGCTGGTCTACCAGGAGAAAACATGGTTCGCGTCCTCCGTAATCGGGGTCCAGGAGGCCCGGGCCGCCTCCACGCGGCGGGCCGCGGCCTCCTGCTTGTGGAAGCGTTCGGGGAGGGCCGGGAAGAGGCCGAAGTTCACGTTCGACGGCGCGAACGCCCCCCCGCGCCCTTCGGGGCGCAGATGGGAGACGAGCGAACCCAGGGCGCTGGCCCTCGGGGGCATGGTGAGAGGGATCCCCAGAACGGACCGGGCCGCGTTCTCCCCGGCCCACAGGCCGTGGGCCGCGGACTCCACGTAGCCCTCCACTCCCGAGATCTGCCCGGCCATGAAGACCCCGGGACGGGGGATGAGCCTCTGCCAGGGGTCCAGCACTTCCGGGGCATCCAGGAAGGTGTTGCGGTGGATGGCCCCGTAGCGGGCGAACTCGCAGCGTTCCAGGCCCGGTATCATGCGGAAGACGCAATCCTGGGCCGGCCGCGAGAGGCGCGTCTGGAAGCCCACGATGTTCCAGAGCGTCCCTTCCAGGTTCTCCCGGCGGAGCTGCACCGCGGCGAAGGGCTTCCTTCCGGTTCTGGGATCGGTCAGGCCCACCGGCTTCATGGGGCCGAAGGTCAGCGTCTTCGGCCCCCTCTCGGCCATGACCTCTATGGGCAGGCATCCCTCGAAGTACTTCTCGCTCTCGAAGGGCCTGGGGGTCGTGCGGTCGGCCGCCTTCAGGGCATCAAGGAATTCCAGGAACTCCCGCTTCTCCAGCGGCGCGTTCAGATAGTCGCCTCCGCCCTCGGGACCGTAGCGGTCCTGGGCGAAGATCTTCGACATGTCCAGGGACTCCGCGGTCACGATGGGGGCAAGCGCGTCGTAGAAGGAGAGGTTCCCCCTTCCGGTGGCTTCGCAGAGGAGCTCCACCGCCGCTTCCGATGCCAGGGGGCCCGGGGCCATCACCGCAGGCAGCCCCGTCGCGGGCCAGCCCTGGAGCTCCTCCCTCCTGACCTCTATCAGGGGATGCGCCCCGATTTTCTCGGTCACGAGCCTGCTGAAGCGGTCCCTGTCAACCGCGAGCGCCTTGCCGGCAGGCACCGCGGTCAGATCGGCGGCCGCCATGACAAGGGAGCCCAGCCTCCTCATCTCCTCCTTCAGAAGTCCCACCGCGTTCTCGGGTGAGGAAGCCCGGAACGAGTTGGAGCACACGAGCTCCGCCAGATCCGGGCTCCTGTGCGCGGGCGAGAACTTCCTGGGCTTCATCTCCCACAGGACGCACCCGACCCCACGGGACGCCGCCCGCCAGGCCGCCTCGCAGCCCGCGAGCCCGCCGCCTATGACGTTCAGGACGGGGCCGCTCACGCGCCCCGGACCCCGGCCGTCGGGGCCGCGGCGGCAGACGGCGCCGCGCGAGGCCCTTCGGCGATTCTACTGCTGATGATGTGTCCGGAGAAGTGGTGTTCTGGCATATTTTCGGGGGGGGAAAAAGGGGGAGGAACGGTGTCGCGAAGCCTGCCGCGGGCGGCAAAGCTCCCGTCAGCAGGCCTGCGGTCGGCTTGAATGTATGACATTCCTCCATGATTGTAAAGGCCGCCTTGCGATTCGCCGCAGGGAGCCTCTCCTCCCGCCGGCCCTCCGTCCCCGGCCGCCGCGAATGAAATCGGGGGGAGGGCAGGGCGTATCCGGGGGAGCAAGGCTTCGTGGGTCTACCGGCCTTACGGGCGCGAAACTCCTGCGGGAGCGAGATATTCCTTCGGTGGAAAAAATGCGGAAAATGAAAATGCTTCGCGGCGGCAGCTCATGTCGGCGGAGGGGCCGGGACGGAGAGGCTGCCTGGAAGCCGATGGCTTTTTCCGCACCCCCGCCCGCCTCGTGCCGCCGCCGGCGGCTTCCGGCACGTCCCGTGCAGATTTATGCTATATTATTCTTTAATATGACAAGAATATAAAACATTATATAAAGAATATAAGTATTTAAGTCTTACTTTAACATATCATCTAGCACCTTGATTTAATAAAAAAAATATATAACCAGTATAAAATTATTATTATAATAGATAATATATATATAAATATTAAATTTACGTTAATATAAGCTGTTTTTTCCTCCTGCCAGAAACCTCATGCCGTACACCGCGTGCCGCCCTCATTTCCCTGAATCCCGATATCCGTCAGGGTCCCGGAACCGGAGCGGCCCCCCGGAGGGCTCCGCAGCGGGGCATTGCGGGATTCTTTTTTTGTCACTTTGTTTAATTTGGATTATATTTGAGAATGTGTTATGCTAGCTAACCAGTTTTGCCTCCCTCCGAGCCGGGCCTTTCATGCGGCCCCCAGGGTCCCGGCCGATCCTCAAACCCTGGAATCCTCTGCCCCCGGCCGCCGGCAGGTGCAGAGCCGGAACGAACCCGAAGGATACACCCCGATGGCGATGAACAAACCCCAGATAAGCTCCTGCATCGATTCCAAGCCGCATTCCTGGATGGTGGTCTCGGAGGAGTCCGTGCAGAACGGCGACATCGTGAAGCTGGAGCACCGCTGGTGCAAGAAGTGCGGCTGCCTCACCCAGGTGGGCATCACCGCCTCCGGCGACCCCGTAGTGGCCGTAAACGAGGCCGGGTCCCCCCACCTGGCGGTGCCGAGAATCCTTGACATCATAATAAAGTAGCTCCTGAAAGTAGCTCCTGTCAGGCGGAGGCTCCGATACGGCAGTCCGACGCCGGCGCGGGCGGGCAGCGTATACCCCACCGTGCGGCCTCCGGGGGATGTTGAGGCGACAGCCTCCAGCCGGAATTCCCCCGCTTCCGCCTCCGCGTCACGGAGGGACGCCTCCCGCCGTGATTCCCCCGCTTCCGCCTCCGCATCGCTGACGGTCGCCTCCGACCGGCATTCCCCCGCTTCCGCCTTCGCTTTTCGGACGCTTGCCCTCAACCGGCATTCCGGGGCTTCCGCCTCCGCGGCAAGGACGGTAGCTCCCGAACGGCCCGCTCTGGCTCCCGCCTCCGCTTTGCGGGCGCTTGCACTCAACCGGCATTCCGGGGCTTTAGCCTCAACGGCGCGGACGGCAGTCTCATTCTGTATCCGAATACGGCTTCTTTCGCCCGGGCCGCCCCGCCGCACCCAATCCCGAGCTTTCCTTCGAGGGGCCGGATCTTCGGCCCCCGGAGCTCCGCCCCCGCGGGGCTTTTTCTTTTTCGGGGGCCTGGCCTCCGGCCCTGGCTTTCCGCTTCCCGGCTCCCCGGCCCCGGTACTGGTCCGGACCCTGCCCGGCCCTTTTCCGGCCTCTCGCGGGCAATGCCCGCGCCTTCATCCCGGCCTTCACGCGGACTCAGGCCTCTCCGGGCCCCGCCCGGCACCGAGGTCCCGCCTCCATAAGGACAGACTCACGTATGACGGACATCAGAAACATCGCCATCATAGCCCACGTGGATCACGGCAAGACCACCCTGGTGGACGCAATGCTCTGGCAGAGCGGGCTCTTCAGGGACAACCAGCAGGTCCGCGAGCGCGTTATGGACTCAATGGATCTGGAGCGCGAGAAGGGCATCACCATCATGGCCAAGAACACCTCCGTCACCTGGAACGGGGTGAAGATCAACATAGTGGACACGCCCGGCCATGCCGACTTCGGGGGCGAGGTGGAGAGGACGCTCGCCATGGTGGACGGGGCGCTCCTTCTGGTGGACGCCGCCGAGGGCCCCCTCCCCCAGACCCGCTTCGTGATGCAGAAGGCCCTCCAGCGCCGGCTCCCGGTGATCTGCGCCATAAACAAGATGGACCGCCCCGACCGCAGGCCCCAGCAGGTGCTGAACGAGGTGTACGATCTGCTCATAGATCTGGACGCGGACGAGGAAGTCCTGGAGTTCCCGGTCCTTTACACGAACGCCCGCAGGGGGTCCGCCACGCCCGACATGGAGGCAGCCATGTCCCCGGAGGGGGCGCCGGCTACCCTGGAGCCCCTCTTCAGGACCATCACGGACTACATTCCGGCCCCCCAGGGCGATCCGGAGGGGCCGGCGCAGTTCCTGGTGGCCAACCTGGAGTGGTCCGACTACGTGGGCAGGCTCTGCATAGGACCCGTGCGCCGCGGGAGGCTCGTGGCGGGCGTCCCGGCTGCGCTCGTCAAGGACGCCGGGGCCGTCTCGACCGCGCCGCTGAAGGTCGTCTACGTCTACCAGGGCCTGGGCCGGGTCGAGGCCCCAGAGGCCGAGACCGGCGACATCGTGGCCGTGGCAGGGCTCCCGGACGCCTTCATAGGGGACACCATAGCCGATCCGGAGCACCCGGAGGCCCTCCCGAGGCTGACCGTGGATGAGCCCACGCTCACCATGGAGTTCTCGCTGAACTCGTCGCCCCTGGCCGGCCGCGAGGGCCGCATGCGCACCTCCCGCGAGATCCGCGCCCGCCTGGAGAAGGAGGCCCTTTTCAACGTATCCATAAGGCTCTCCCCCTCCGACGACGCGGAGGGCATCAAGGTGGGCGCGCGGGGTGAGCTTCAGCTCGCGGTCCTTGTGGAGACCATGCGCCGCGAGGGCTACGAGCTCACCCTCGGTCCCCCGCGCATAGTCACCAGAGAGGAGGACGGGGTCCTCTGCGAGCCGCTGGAGCTCGTGGTCTGCGACGTGCCCGAGGAGCACATCGGCATAGTCTCCGAAAAGCTTTCCGCCCGCCGCGGCCAGGTGGTGAAGCTCGTCAACCACGGACGCGGCCGCGCCCGCCTGGAGGTCCGCTGCCCTACAAGGGGGCTCATCGGATACCGGAGCCAGTTCATGACCGACACCAGGGGCGAGGGCCTGTTCAATTCCGTGAACATAGGCTACATCCCCTGGCTGGGCCCCATCAAGGGCCGGAGCAGCGGCGCGCTGGTCGCCGACCGCACGGGATCCGCCGTGGCCTACGCCGTCTTCCACCTGCAGCCGAGGGGAACCATCTTCGTCTCCCCGGGCGAGCCCGTCTACCCGGGCCTGGTCATCGGCGAGAACTCCCGTCCCGAGGACATCTGGGTGAACCCCACAAAGGAGAAGAAGCTCACCAACGTGCGGGCCTCCGGGTCCGACGAGGCACTGCGCCTCACCCCTCCCCGACGATTTTCCCTGGAGGACGCGATATCCTACATGCGCGAGGACGAGCTCCTGGAAGTCACGCCCAAGTCCCTGAGGCTCCGCAAACGCTCCCTGTCCAACACCAGGAGCTAGCGCGGGATTGCCGGACGGAAGGGGGGAGAGGCCGGACGGGCAGTGAGCGGTCGCGCCTGTCCGCACGGCACGGGAAGCGGCGTCCCTCCGCGCACCCGGCTCCCGTCCGCAGTCCCCGGCACGGCCCGGGCTTCCCCCGGACTGCGGCCCAGGCCGCCTCAGGAAATGAATGGCACATTCCTGGGCGCCCGTCCCCCGTAACTCCGGGGTGCCCGCTTCCGCCTTGCCCCTAGCAGGTCCCCCAAGTCCCCGGAGGCCCTGGCAGTTCCGCGATTGGTCTTCCCGATCCCGCACGCGATTGGTCTTCCCGAGTCCTGCACGCGATTGGTCTTCCCGATCCTGCAATTGAAGCGTTTATGTCGTTTGCGTTTGTGATATAATCAAAAAGCCTCGGCATCGTTTCTGGACAGTCCACCTCGGCCTTCACCCCGGGGGGAGGGGCCAGTTCCGCGCTGGGGTCCACGGGACGGACGCGCGGTCTCCGGCGGAGGGCAACCGGGGGCCTCCATGAAGCCCGTCCGGTGGGACACACGGGGGCCTCCACACGCCTGTCCGCGGGGGCAGCCGCCCGCGGCGAGGAGAGGTGCTTGTGACAGAGCTTTTCGTTTTTTTCCAAAACAACCTCAATATCATCGGCCTCGGGCTTGGGGGAGCCGGCCTTGCGGTCCTGTTCCTCGTGTACCGGCGGATCAAGAAGAAGAGCGCGAACGATCCGGCCTTTGCCGAGCAGGCGGCCGCCGAGGCGCGCCGGGCCAAGTGGGCGGCGATAGACGCGGAGGCTGCCGGGGCCGCTGATGCCCCGGCTCAGCAGGTCGGCCCGGAACCTGCCGTGCAGCCGGAGCTTCCGCCGTCCGAGTCCAGGGCAGACAGGAAGCTGGACAGGCGGCTGGCCAAGGAGGAGGCCGCCGCGATGAAGGCCGAGGCCCAGGCCAGGAAGGCTGCCGAGAAGGAGGAGGCCGCAGCGAGGAAGGCCCTCGAGAAAGATGAGGCCGCGGCGAGGAAGGCCCTCGAGAGGGAGGAGGCCCAGGCGCGGAAGTCCCTCGGAAAGGATGAGGCCAAGGCGCTGGCTGCCGAGAAGGCCGCCGCCAAGCTCGCGGCGAAAGAGGCCGTGAAGGAGGCCGCCCGCATTAAGGCGCTGGCCAAGGCGGCGAAGAAGGGCGGGAAGGTCGCGGACGTCCCTTCCTTTGGCGAGGAGGAGGACATGGCTCCCCCCGCACCTTCAGCGATGGACCCGTTAGTGCCGCCGCCCCCCGCCCCTCCGGCGATGGACCCGTTCGTGCCGCCGCCGCCCCCCGCACCTCCTGTGATAGATCCGTTCGTGCCGCCGGCGCCCCTTCCCCCGCCGGTCCCTCCCATGGATCACTTCGTGCCGCCGGCCCCGCTCCCTCCAGCCGTGCCGCCGGCCCCAGCGGTGCCTCCTGCGGATTCCATGCCTGCCGGGCCTCCGCTCCCGCCTTTCCCTCCGCCTCCGCCCGTCCCGCAGCCCGCGCACCCGTCTCCGGTTCCTGTCCAGTCATCTTCTTTTCCCGCTCCCCCGCCGCCTCACTGGACGTCTCCGCTATCCGTTCCACCGCCGCCTCCCGGGGCTCCCGATGCCCCAAATCTCCCCCAGGACGGCGTTGCCGCGCTCCATGCCAGGGTCCAGGCCCGGCCTGCAGGAGGCCAGGGGCCGGTGAAGAAGCTCGGGCGATTCAGGGCGCTGGAGCTCAGGGCTGTGGGCGGCCAGGAAGATGCAGACGAGGCCGTGTCGACCGGTCCCTCCGACGCCACGTTGCCCGGGGCGCCCTCCGAGGCCTCCGGGTCCGCCGAGGCTCCGCCCGGGCCTGCCCCTGCGGCGGCCATGCATCCCGCGCCTGCCGACCCGTCCCGTGATGCCGATCTCCCGCCGGAGCCCAGCGTCACCCGGCCGGGGGCGCTCCCTCCTCCCCCATCGGCCGAGATCCTCCGCTCCAGGCCCCCCAGGGCGGGCGGTCCGGAGATAGCCGGCCGGACCCAGATGGCCGCGCCCATCCAGATAGACCAAACCCAGATGCCGCGCAGCTCCCCGGCCCCCAGGGAGAAAAAGTCCGTGACCATACAGGATCTGGACGTCGTCTACGAGAAGCTCTCGTTTATGACCCCCCTGGAGATCATCTACTACAAGCTCCTCCGGGGGGCGCGGGAGCAGTACCTGGTCTTCCCCAGGGTGAGCTCCAGGGCGGTCGTCAGGGCCACCTCGCCGGAAGCCGACCATCTGAAGATTGCCGACAACGTTCTGAACGGAACCAGCGTGAGCTTCATCGTCTGCGACGTGCGGCTGAACATCCGGGCCGTGGTCGAGGTGGTGGACGAGACCGTGCTTGCCACCAACAAGGACAAGGCCCGCGACTACATTTTGAAGAAGGCCGGCTGCCTCCTCGTCCGTTTCTACTCCGGTGACAAGCCGCCCACCGTGGACGAGCTGAGGAACCAGATAACGGGCTCTCTGAACCCTGCCGCTGGGGTTTTCGGCTGACGGGTCCGCTGGATCTCGCCCCTCCCCGACCGGTCCTCCTCCTCCTCCTCCTTCGCCTCCTTCCGCCCGAGCCGTTTCGGCGCGGCCCGCGACCTTTCGGCCGGGCACAGGCAGATGCCCGGACGGCCTGCTTGCCGAAAGGGCCCCAGCGCCACCTTGGCCCCGCTTCATCCTCTTTACTGCCTTCCGTGCCGCGTTCCGTTCCCGCGAGATGCTGCCTCCCGGCGTGTTCCGGCACCGGCCCAGGATTTTCCCGTCGGCTACCTCCCGCCCGGCCTCCGCCGGGCGTTTTTCGCGGAAGGGGCGTTGACATCGATACGGTCGTTTTCTATACTTGCTACGCCGGCGGCGGGCGACTGCCAACTCCAGGTGGCGGGCCTGTCGGCCATCCTCAGGAGGGGGGGCGACCGGTCGTACCTCCATCGGCTTTCCGGGCGCCGGGGTATTATTACCCGGCCAAAGTTCCCGGCCGACTGCCGGAGACCTTCGGGAGGCCCCGCGCCTTGGGGCTTCCCGAAGATCTCCCCGCAGAGCACCTCCCTGCCATCCGGACCCCTGGGCTCTCCGGCGCTTGACGGTCCTCCGGCCCGGCCCCGGGGCCTTCCGGCTTCCGCCGCCTGCCGGGTCTCCTGCCCTGCGGCCGTTCCGGACGCCACGCGTTCCCGGGCCGTCCCCTCCGCCTGATCTTAGGCCCCCTCCGGGGGCACTTTCCGCAAAGTCCGGAGCTTTCAGGCCCTAATCCAGCAGGCTTTTCAACGCCGGCCCCAGACGCCGCGCGGGGAGCTCCCCGGCGGTCGACCTTGGCGGGGCCATATGCGCCCCGCCCCGCCAGGAGGATCAGGAAGATGTCAGATTTCGTGGTCAACGATCGCCGCGCCTTCAAGAAGAAAGGGGAGTTGAGGGATGACGCCCCCGAGGCGCCCGAGACCCCCGCCGGATCCGGCGGCGAGGACGTGGGCGGGGAACAGCCCGAGACCGGGTCCCGGGCCGAGACGGGGGGCGCTGCCGAAAGCGGGGCCGAGGCAGGTTCCGGGGCCTCGGACGGTCCGGATGCCGGGGAGAGCCCGGCCGGGCTTTTCTCGGGAGAGCTCCCGGCCACCTTCGCGACCCTGGTCATAGGCCTGGCGAGCATGGGCTTCATGCAGATGGAGGGCGAGATCCGCGACGGCGTCAAGTCCAAACCGGACCTGAACGCCGCCAAGCACTACATCGACATCCTGGCCGAACTTGAGAAGAAGACGAAGGGCAACCTCACGGAGGAGGAGGCGAACCTGCTGAAGACCTTCCTCTACGACCTCCGCATGAGGTTCGTCGAGATATCGCGCCGGGCATGAGGCCCGAGGCGGCACGCAGATCTCACCGCACCCCCCCCATACAGGCTTCTGAAAGGATCCGTTTAAATGAGGAAATTCTCAGGCCACTCGTCGGCCGTCCCGTCAGCGGGCATTCTGGCTGCCGCCTTCCTGGCCCTCGCATGGTTGCCCGGCCTCGCCTGGGCCGGACCGACCTCCGCAAGCATCGTGCCCGCCCAGGCCCCTGCCGCACCTGCGCCCGCCGTTCCGGCTCCTCCCGCCCAGGCCCCGGCTGCCCCGCAGGCCGTTCCCCAGGCAGTCCCGCCCTCCGCCCAGGCGGCCCCCCAGGCGGCGGCTCCCGCCGCTCCGGCGGCGCCTGCAGGCCAGCCCGCCGCCCCGGCTCCGGCCCCTGTGGTCGTCGCCCCGGACGGCGGCAAGGTCCTGGCCCCTCTCCCCTCGCTGGCCCCGATGGTCAAGATAGCCCAGCCGGCGGTGGTGAACATATTCACGGTGAAGGTCGTGCGCTCCCGAGGGGGCCCCTCCTTCCCCGGACGCCCGAACATCCCCGGCCCCCAGGGAGGTCCCTTCAACAGCCCCGAGGAGGAGTTCTTCAACAACTTCTTCGGGTTCCCCCAGGCCCCGCCCCGCGAGTACAAGGAGCGGGCGCTGGGCTCGGGCTTCATCTTCGATGCCCAGGGCTACGTCATCACCAACAACCACGTGGTGGACGGGGCCGACGACATCAAGGTGAAGCTTGACGACGGCCAGGAGATACCCGCCGCGGTGATCGGCAAGGATCCGAAGACGGACATAGCGGTCCTCAAGCTCTCCAAGGAGGGGACCTACCCCTACATAAGCTTCGGAGACTCCGACAAGGTGGAGATAGGCGACTGGCTGGTCGCCATCGGGAACCCCTACGGCCTGGAGCACACCGTGACCGCGGGCATCCTCTCCGCGAGGGGCCGCGCCATAGGCGCCGGCCCCTACGACGACTTCCTCCAGACCGACGCCTCCATCAACCCGGGAAACTCCGGCGGCCCGCTCCTGAACCTCCAGGGCCAGGTGGTCGGCATCAACACCATGATAGTGGCCGGCGGCAACGGCATAGGATTCGCCATCCCCTCGTCCCTGGCCACCAAGATCGTCGACAAGCTCCGCACGGTGGGGCGCGTGGACCGCGGCTGGCTCGGCGTCTACATCCAGGAGGTCACCCCCGAGCTCGCCCAGGGCTTCGGCCTCGACTCCCCGCGCGGCGCCCTGGTGGGCACCATCCAGCCGGACACCCCCGCCGAGGCGGCCGGCTTCCAGCACGGCGACGTTGTTCTGACCTTCGACGGCAAGCCCATCAAGCAGTACCAGGAGTTGAGCTCGTTTGTCGCCGACACCGAGGTGGGCAAGGTCTGCCAGGTGGTCGTCTGGCGCGACCGCAAGGAGAAGGTCCTTTCCGTGACCATAGGCCTTCTGCCGGACGCCAGCCAGAATCCCCCGGGCTCGGGCAACAACCCGCAGGATCTGGGCCTGACCGTCCGCGAGATTACCCCCGACGTCGCCCGTTCGCTCGGCCTGGAGCCCCCGCAGGGACTGCTCATAGAGAACGTCGGCCCCGACTCCCCCGCAGGCCAGGCCGGCATAAGGCCCCGCGACGTGGTCCTGGAGATCGACGGAACCCGCGTGAACAGCATGACGGACTACCAGAAAGCGCTAAACGATCATGCGAAGGACACCCCATACGTGTTCTTCGTGAAGCGCGGGGAGCACAACCTCTTCGTCTCCTTCAACGTCAACTGACTGGGCGGGGCGGTTCCGGCAGCCCTACGCTCCCCTGACCAGCCCTCCTCCGTCTCCCAAATTCGGCGCGGGTCTCCCGGGTTTTACGGCCCCGGCGGCCCGCGCCTTTCCGTTTCGGGTGCCGCCGCCGGACCTTCGGCCCGGCCGTCCGGCAGGCGCATGCGCGTCCGGGCTCCCCGC
The DNA here is from genome assembly GCA_031264045.1 of Deltaproteobacteria bacterium. Classification (GTDB taxonomy): domain Bacteria; phylum Desulfobacterota; class Desulfarculia; order Adiutricales; family Adiutricaceae; genus JAIRZX01. The sequence goes on along the minus strand of JAISEQ010000265.1, from coordinate 2,591 downwards.
CTGCCGCGCGCCGCCTCCGGGCTTGACAGTCATTGAACGGCTGGCTATAACCCTTGTGTGGCTTGACGGCCCGTGTGACCGCGCCTTCCGGCGGCCGATTCCCGTGCGGCCTCCGGCCCTGGCGGCCTGCGGGTCGGCTGCGCCTCGCTCTCTCCCGTTACCGGGGCATCGTTGGCGGGGCGGTCGTGCCCTCTGCCGGGGCTGCGGCATGCCGCATGCGGGACGGCAGGGGAAAACGCTTCCGGGGATCCGAGCATCCGGGACTTCAGGCCCGAACCGTTTGACCAGCAAGCATCCAGGCGGGCTCCCGGCTTCGGGAGCCCTCCTGACACACGCCCCCGCGGATGCGAGGCCCCGTCCCGCAATGCGGGGGGGCGGAGGACCAAGTGCCGGAGCCCCAGAGAGACGTGGCCCCCCTCCCGCTGGGAGTCATGGCGGGACCCTTCAGGATTACCGGGATCTACGAGACCAGGCCGAACTCCTATCTCTATGCGGCTTCAGGCCCGGAGGGGCTGGCCGTCCTGGAAGAGTTTGTGCCGCCCGGCGCCGTCCGCGAGTACGATGGGACCCTTAAGCCCAGGGACGAGAGGGCCGCGCCCCTCTACACGGCGAAGCTCAACCGCTTCAAGACGTCTTCGAAGACCATGGGAACGGTGGTCCACCCCAACGTTGTCAAGATCGCGGGGGCCTTCAGGCACGGTCAGACCTCCTTCCGGGTGTTCCCCTGGATTCCCAGAAGGACGCTCTCGATGTACCTCCAGGCGCTCCCGGAACACGCGCTCCGTCCGGAGCTCGCCCCCGGGCTCCTCGGGCCTCTCCTGGCGGCGCTGGAGGCGGGGCATGCCCTGAACCTGGTCCACCATGCGCTCAACCCCTACACGGTATGGATGTCCGGCACAGGGGAGCTCCTGCTGTCCTCCTTCGGGGACGCGTACCTGGAGATCCGCGAGGGCTACTCCGCCCCCGAGCTCTACACTCCGGTCCGCGGGGCCATAGGCCCGCGCACGGACATGTACTCGCTTGCCGCTACGGCGGTTAGGGCTCTTACTGCCGCGCACCCGCCTTCCGCAGCCAGGCGCCGCGAGCTTGCCGACGCGGGCGGCCAGGATCCCATGGATCTGCCCCTGGGCCAGCTCCGCGCGGTGCTGGACAGGGGGATCCACGAGGCCTTATGGCGGAGCCTCCGGCTCGACTGGGAGGAGCGGCCCCAGAGCGTCCAGGAGTTCCGGAAGATCATGAACCCGCACGTGATGGCGTCCGTGCCCGGTCCGGCTCCCCGGCAGGCGCCGCCCCCCCTGCCCGCGGCCTATCCGGAACCCGCACCGCCGCCCGCTCCCTACCGGGATGCCGCGGCTCCCCCCCAGCCCGCTGCCTGTCCGGAACCTGTGCCGTCGCCCGCTCCCTACCGGGATGCCGCGGCTCCCCCCTCGCCAGCGGCATGTCCGGTACCTGTGCCGCCTCCTGCCCCTTACCCGGATGAAACCGCGCCCCCCCCGCCCGAGGCTAACAGGGATCCCGTTTCTGCCGCGCAGTACCCTTATCCTCCTGCTGCCGGACCCTTTACGGATCCCCCTTTTTCTCCCGAGGCCGGGTCTGAACTGTATCCGTCGGCCGCCGGTCCCTTTACGGATCCCGCCGCATCACCCGCTGCGGGTCCTGTCCAGGTTCTTCCGGAGGCAGGGGAGTACCCGTATTCTCCTCCTGCCGGTCCCTTCACGGATCCTCCTGCTCCTCCCGAGGCCGAGTCTGACCTGTTTCCGCCGGCCGCCGGTCCCTTCACGGATCCTGCCGCATCACCCGCTACGGGTCCTGTCCAGGTTCGTCCGGAGGCAGGGGAGTACCCGTATTTTCCTGCTGCCGGTCCCTTCACGGATCCCGCCGCATCAACCGCTGCGGGTCCTGTCCAGGATCGTCAGGAGGCAGGGGAGTCCCCGTATTTTCCTGCTGCCGGTCCCTTCACGGATCCACCTGTTCCTCCCGAGGACGAGTCTAACCTGTATCCGCCGGCCGCCGGTCCCTTTACGGATCCCGCCGCATCAACCGCTGCGGGTCCTGTCCAGGATCGTCCGGAGGCAGGGGAGTACCTGTATCCGCCCCCGGCAGGCCGATATCCGGATCCTGACGCGCGCTCCGAGGCCGATCTCTTCGCCGTTCCGGCCGCACCCTCTTCTTCCGGGCCGTACCAATATCCGCCAGCGGAAGTCCCTTCGGCGGATGAGGCAGCGACTCCTGCCTCCGGACAGGAAACGGATCCCGTGCAGCTCCGTCAGTCCCCGCCGGCAGCCGTTTTTCAGGACTCCGCTTCCGCTCCGGAACCGCCTGCGTATTCCGCCGCGCCCGATTCCGAGGAACCGGAAGTGCTTCAGATACCGATCGATCAGATCCTGATTCCCCCACTGACGGACGAGGAACCGAGCCTTCAGTTCCGGACGGAATCCGCCGATGAAGCGTTGCCGGAGGGTTCAGGGGATCTTCCTCCGGGACTCCCTGCTGCCGATGCTCCTTCAGCAGCCGCCCCAGCCGCTCCGGACTACGGGGATCTGCCTCCGGGATTCGGCCTGCCGGAGCCGTCGGTGCCCGCGGGGCCGCCC
>JAISEQ010000014.1 GCA_031264045.1 Deltaproteobacteria bacterium | reverse complement strand
CGAAGCCTCAGACCCCCCCGCCGCGACGGCCGCCCGAGCTGCGGCCCCCGAATCAGCGGAGCCCAGGCCGGAACCGGTCATCCCGGCGGAACCTGCCGCCTTTGGCGCTTCCCCCGAGGCGGCGGAGCCCTGGGCGGAACCCGTCCCCAACGCCGCGGGAGGCGGGGTGGCTGAAAATGCCGTAGCATTCGCGGAAACGGCCGCCCACGTTTCGGACCCCGAAGCAGTTGAGCCCTGGGCGGAACCGGTCACCCCGGCGGAACCTGCCGCCTTTGCCGCTTCCCCAGAAGCAGTTGAACCCTGGGCGGAACCCGTCCCCGAAGCCGCGGGAGACGGGGCTGCCGGAAATGCCGCTGCCTTCGCGGCAGCGGCCGCCCACGTTTCGGACCCCGAAGCAGTTGAGCCCAGGGCGGAACCGGTCACCCCGGCGGAACCTGCCGCCTTTGCAGCTTCCCCAGAAGCAGCGGAGCCCTGGGCGGAACCAGTCCCCGGAGCATCGGGAGGCTGGACGGCTGGGCATGCCGGAGCCTTCGCGGAGCCGGCCGCCCATGTCGGAGCCCCCGAGGCAGCGGAGCCCTGGGGCGACCCCGGCATATCAACGGGACCGGACGCCTATGCCGCAGACCCCGCTGCAGCGGAGCCATGGGCGGAACCAGTCCCCGCTGCCGAAGGGGTCGGGGTGGCCGGGACATGGGTCCACGAGGACGCCGGAGACGGAACCGCCGACTGTGCCGGAAGCGGTCGGGACGCCGGAGCCGTCGAGCCCGAGACGGGTTCCGCGCTGGAGGCCGTAAGCGCGCCGGAGGCCGGGACCGACGCAGCCTTTGACGAGGAAGGCTGGGAGCTCGAGGCGGCTTCCGCCATCGAGGCCGAGGCACTTGCCTCGCTGGATGAGTCCCGTGATCCGGAGGAGGACTTCGGCACGGACGGGCCCGACGGCCCCGAGGGTCCGGACGGCTGAGACGGGATTCCGCCCCCGGACGGCGGCCCTGGCGCCCCGTGCGGACCCCGCCGCGCCTTTCCTGACCCCTCCGACCTGCCCATGGCCCGTCCCGAAGGAGCTTGCGGGCCTCCCGAACTCTTTCGCGGGGAACCTCGCGGGGACGCCCCGCAAGGCCCCGGCCGTTGGCCCGGAAACTCAGGCGCCTACGGCCGGCCCCGGACCTGAACCGACGTCCCCATCCGACCCTGCCCTCCCGCTCCGCGCGCCTTTTCCGAGACGGGCGGGCGGCCACCCCGAGGCACGACCATGCCAAGCGACCACGACGGACCGCCCCCTCCCGGCGCCGGGGGCCAGGAGAGCCCGGACGACACCTTCGAACTGGATCTCTCCGAGAAGGAGCAGGCCCTGGCCTCGGTGAGCATCACTCCGGGAGGCAGGAAGGCCAAAGACTCCACGCACGCCATGGAGGAGCCTGCCGCCCCCGCCCCTGGGGCGTCCATCGGCACGGCCATGAGGGGCGTCATCCCCCCGTCCGCGCTCCTGGAGCCCGTGCTCGCGGGCGCGGGCGAGCATGCCGCGGACGATCCGGCAGGCATCCTGCCCCCGCCCTGTCTCGGGAGGCTGGTGGGCGGCAAGGGCGCGGTGAGGGTCGCGAAGGAGGGCCCCCTCGCATGGAGCCTGGCCCCCGGAGGCAAGTGGCCGGTCTACGTGAGGCGGAGGGCGCTTGCAAGCCCCTCGGGGGCGGTGGAGCTCCTTGAGCTCGCCCGTGCCGCACGCCGCTGGGGTTCCGACCGCCTGTGCCTGTCCCCGCAGGGAGATCTGGACATGTTCTTCAACGACAGGGAGTCCTTCGTCCAGGCGGGGGAGTCGCTGACCGGTGAGGCCCCGCCAGCTCCGGCCAGCCGTCCGGGCGGGGCCCCGGACAGGCGTTCGGCGGGAACTGAAGCGGCGCCCGGAGCGGGACGGTCCGACGGAGACGGGATGCCTGCCGGAGGCCCGGGGGCAGGCGTCTCCGCCGCGAGCCCGGCCGGCGGCGCCGGCACGGGGGCCGGAGTCTCCGTCGCGGGCACGGCAGGGGCCGGAGGAGCGAGGGCGGGAGTCTCCATCGCGAGTTCGGCAGGCACCGGAGGAGCGAGGGCGGGAGCCTCCACCGCGAGTTCGGCAGGCGCCGGCGGAGCGCCGAAGCCCAGGGACGTCTCCGGTCTGGCGGACAGGCCCGGCTCCTCCGGCCCCGCGCCCGACGGCGGGAGTACACCTCCCGCGCCGGCGGTGCCCAGGAGGCGCAAGGGCGGCCCGGCGCTCCTGTCGAGGTGCAGGGGGCTCTTCTTCTGCCCGAACGCCGCGGTGGACACCATGGGGGCGGCGGAACTCCTGCTCGCCGTCCTGCGGGAGGACGCGCCGGGGGCCAAGGCCCAGCTGTCGATCTCGATACACGGATGTCCGGCTGGCTGCGGTTTCGACTGCGGGGTATACGAGTACACGGATCTGAGAATCGTGGGAAGGAGGGCCCGGGCCCCCGTCCCCGACCAGGAGCTTCTGGCGCTCTCGCCCAGGATCGACAGGCTCGTGGAGGACTGCCCGTCCGGGGCGCTTTCCCGGTCTCAGGACCCGGGCAGGGTACTGGAGCTGGACGAGGCCGCGTGCGTGAAGTGCGGCTCGTGCCTGGCCGCGGATCCTTCCTTCCGCTGGCCCTCGCCCATGGAGTCCTACATGTCGCTCGAGCTCTCGGGGAGGAGGATCGCCCCGCCCAGGGCCTTTCTCGCTCCCAGGACCCTGGTGGAGCGCTCCGACGATCCGGAGCGGCTCTTCCGTGGGATATCGGGGCTGGTGGCCATGTTCAGGAAGGGGGGGGGGAACAACGAGATCCTGAGCGACTTCATGGATCGCGAAGGGCTGGGTGGGCACTTCGCCTGAAGCGCGCGGGCGCCACCTTTCCACGGAGCAGACAGTTCGCCGTCACTGTTTTGGCCATAGGGAGCGAAATCAGCACAAGCCTTACCTTATTGGCACCGCCGCATGTGGCGGATCGCGAGCTTCTTCAGTTGCGAAACAGCCGGCACGGGCCCGGTCGCCCCCCGCGTCCGGAGCCTGCAGGGGGAGACGCACCACAATCAATGCCTGCAAGGAGGGGTCGGCTCCGAATTTCGCTACGGCAGCCCTTCCCCGGGGGACCGGGGAATTCTTAAATGCTGAAACTTTGATTCCACTGAAAAAAAAGGGCTCTACGCGGAAACGCGATCGCCGGGCAGGCGCCTGTTTTGAGGAATCTTGGCATAAATCATGCAAACATATCTCACAGTAGGCTATTTTTCCCATGAAAGGAGATATGATATGTCT
>JAISEQ010000131.1 GCA_031264045.1 Deltaproteobacteria bacterium | reverse complement strand
CATGTCTCATGCAGTCGGCTCCTGGTGAGGGGAAGGGAACTGAGCTGCCTGGGCGGAGGCATCGGCGCCGATGCGGAGTCGGGGGGGGGAGCCTGACATGGCTCCGAAGCCGCGCGTTCAGGTGACGGCTTCAGGACAAGGCGGTTCCGGGCGGTCCTCCGGGGCCGTGTACCCGGAGAGCGGCGTCATGGCGGCGGGGCGGGGACGGTGCCGGGCGATGACCGGGAGGACAAGGAAACAGTGGCGGCCGGTCCGGCGCGAGGTCGGTCGGGCCGCATGCAGGGAGGCCCGCCGGGGAGAGTGGTGGCTTCCGGGAACGGCTGTCCGGCGGTCCCTGCGGTGAACAGTCCGCCCGTGCGAGGGCATCCGTTCCCCGGGGAGGACGGGGTTGGGTGAGCTGACGGCACGGGGCGCCTGAGGCGTTCGGGGCAGATTGAGCTAGATCTCTTGGAGCCGGCCTGCCTGCGTTCGGGCGGGCGCGGAGGCAGGATCCAGGATGTGTCAGGGGCCTGCCGCGCCGGATCGGCCTCGGGAAAACCCGATGGGGAAAGCAGTGCCGTGGCGGGTGCTTCGTGGAAGCTGGGAGGGGGGCAGGCGAGCTTAGGCTGCAGTTGAGGCCGGGGCAAGGGGGAGGGGAGCGGACGGTGTAAACGCGGACGGGCGGGTGCGGGGAAGGGGAGCTGGGGGGAAACGGGGTCGGGCGGGATCAGGGCAGGGGGACGGGCGGAAGTTGGCTGGCGGGCGGGAGAATCGGGGCACGGGCATCCGGAAACGTTCGGCAGAGTCGGCGGGGCGGAACGGGCCGTGGGGATCGGCGGCTCGAGGGGCAGGCCGCCCCCTAGAAAAAAATAGGCGGGACAGCCCCTCTCTTAAGCCGCCCCGCCCAGGTGCAATGACAACACAGAAACAGAAATGACGACCGCACTGAAACCAAAGACATCTGCCTCTGTGTCTCCTCGAAATAGGCGGGACAACCCTCTCTCTATAAAGTTGTCCCGCCCAGGTGCAATCGTCAAAACAGTGACCGGCATTGTTAGGGTGCACTTGAAAATATTTCTAACGCCAGTCATTGTCTGGGGAGAATATAGCCCAATTCTTGGTTGATGTAAAGCACGGTTGCCGGATTTCCTAAGAGTCACAACACCATAAAAATGGTGTTTTATATGGCTAAATAAACTTTTTGATATTATTTGTTGTATAGTATATATAAAATATATATATCCTTGAATTATGCCATAAATAGAATTTCCAGTAAAAAAGAATTTTTTAACCTCGATATTTTCTTAGTTTTTTTCTGCTTGAAACCTGAAACGCCCCCGGGCGACAGTCTGCCGTGTCTGAGGGTCCCGTCTCATTTTCATAGAATTGCATATGTAGCAAGCTTTATTGAGATCGGTGCGTCAGTCCGTCCCTCTGTCAGGGCTGCCGGGGACAGGCTCGGAAATGACCGGAAATCCCTGAAAAATCTCCTGAAATCTTCAGAAGGCCCGATTTTTTTTTCTCCGGTGTCGCATTTTTCCTGTCTTCGGCACCAGATCTGAGGCCAGTGGAACTCCCGGGCCCCAGCAATTCACCCTATTCTGGGGCGGGGGGGGCTTTCCGGCGGTGCCCGGGGCTTTCCAGAGCCGGATATTTCCCGACAGCCCTAGGGGATCTCCCGGCATTTGCACAACCTGGAGCAATGACGCGTGAATATCCACCATCAGGGGGACAGAGCGATCCTGCACCTGCCGCTGGGGGCGCCCGTGAAACACAGCAGTTCCTAATCCCCAGGGTGTGTTCTGTAAAGCTTCTTGGGCAAAACAGCTGAAAACAAGCTGGATCTGCCGATTTTATGTGACAGTGCGTTTCAGTTTTCGTCTGCCCCCGTCCGGGCCCGACCGGCATGGCCGGGACGCTGCCGGAGAAACGGGTTCCCCGCACGCAGGAAAATGAAGATTCCGGCTGACGAAGTGGGTTTCGGAACCGTCTGCGCGGTCCGGGATCCGGGCTTTGCGGCAGAACATTTGAGTTTTGGCCATGCAGGTCGGACAGGGGTCGCCTCCGCTTCGTCATCTCATGTCCGCAGGGCGTCATCCGGTGTCCGGGAACGTCATCCGGCTCCTTCGGGGCTTCAACCGGTGTCCGGGAGCTCCAACCGGTGTCCGGGAGCTCCAACCGGTTTCCGGGAACTCCAACCGGTGTCCTGGATCTTCATGCGGTGTCCTGGATCTTCATGCGGTGTCCTGGAGCTTCATGCGGTGTCCTGGAGCTTCATGCGGTGTCCTGGATCTTCATGCGGTGTCCTGGATCTTCATGCGGTGTCCTGGATCTTCATGCGGTGTCCTGGAGCTTCATGCGGTGTCCTGGAGCTTCACCCGGCACCCGCTGGATGAGTCTGCCGCATGGAGGGCGGGGGGGGGGGGAGCCTTCCGGAAGGTACCCGGCAGGCTTCCGGGCCGTACCGCGCCGGCTTGCCCCTCCTGCCGGCCGTGCCCGCCCCGAGGCCGTCTCCGGATGCCCGGTCCCGAAACACAAGACCGCCCGGGGCGCTGTGCGCCCCGGGCGGCCAAGCCTCTCTGTGTACATCGGTGATCTTCTTTCCTGAAGTTTCGGCATCCGCCGACGCCGGGCGGGCAGTGTCCCCCGCGGCGCCGTAAAATCCAGCGGGCGTCAGGCCTCGGCCTGGTTCCGGTAGCGCTTGTAGTTGGCCGTCACGGACTCGATGTAGCGGCGGGTCTCGCGGGGAAGGTTGCCGTGGCCGTGGCGGTCCACGTTGCCCGGCCCCCAGTTGTAGGAGGCGAGCGCCCTGCGGAGGTTCCCGCCGGAGCGGTCCAGCATCCTCTTCAGGTACCTTGCCCCCCCCCAGATGTTCTCCAGGGGGTCGAATGGGTTGTCCACGCCCATCTCCTTCGCCGTGTCGGGCATGAGCTGCATGAGGCCTTTGGCCCCGGCCCCGGATACGGCCCTGGGGTTGAAGTTGGACTCGGTCTTGACGACCGCCCTTATCAGGGCGGGATCCAGGCCCAGTGCTTCCGCGGCCCTCCTGATGGTGGCGTTGATCTCCTCTGACGGGCCGCTCTCGGACTTGGCGAGCTCCGCCGCCACCGCCGGGATGGAGCCCTTGAGCCTCGGCTTCGGCAGGACGTTGGAGGTCCTGGCCGCGCTCTTGGGCGGGGCGGGCGGCCCGGAGAGCCTCTCCGCGGCGCCCAGGGGAATCGGGTCGGGCCGCAGGCGGACGGGCATCCTCAGCTGGGGGCCGTACTTCTGGTGATATGCTGCCATGCGGGCGGCGTTGAAGATGCTCCCCGTGCCCTGCCCCCTGAGTATCGTGGGTCCGGCGGAGAGGCTTATGGCTCCCCGCCTCACGGGACCGGGGGCCGCCGACGTCCCGGCCGCGCCCGCTCCGGGGCCTTCCCGGGCATCTTCCGGGGCGGAAGGGGAGGAAGCTCCGGCGGCGGACGGGCCGGAAGCTACGGCGGGGGACGCGGCGGAAGCTTCCGGGGAGGAAGGGGCGGAACCTGCTGGGGTGCCGGCCGCAGCTCCCCGGGCAGCGGAAACGGCCTTCCCGTCCCCGTCCCGGGAGGACGCCCCGGAGTCTGCCCGGCCTCGGGACTCGGCTCCCGTCCTCCCGGACACGCGCACCTTGGAAGGGTCCCTCCGGGAGGTGGCCGCGTTTTCGGGGGCGGAGGCTATGGAATCCCTGGCGTCCCTCTCGAATTCCTGCAGGACCGGGTTGCGGCCGTTCATGGCCTGGAGCTGGGCCAGCTGCCGCTGGGTCTGGTTGCTCACGGGCCCGTCCAGGACGTCCGCAATTATGCTGTTCTGGCTCCGGCCAGCGGCCATCATGTCCTCGAAGTCGCCGCCTTTCGCCCCGGCATGGCCCTGGCCGATGAGTTGGGGCCGGACCGGGCCCGCCGTGCCGGGCCGCCTGAGAAAGGCGCGGGAGGCGGCGGGGTTGCCGCCGGAGCCTCTGAGGTTGCCCGACAGGGCGTTGTGCTTGTTGTCCAGCATGCGCGAGCCTTCCCGGAGGGCGGCGGGTCCCAGAGGCGCTTTCCCCTCTCGTGCGGCGCCCTCCGCGGAGGATTCGAGCAAGAGGCGTGCCATGATTCTCGCTCCCTGAGCGGTCCCGTTCCCTTAGGTCGCGCTCCCTGTGCGGTCGCGTTCACCCCGGGCATCCTCCCGGGGCAGCCCCGCGTGGCGGATCCCGTCGCCGGGTGCCTCCGGAAAAAAAACCGCCTCCCCCGCGCCACGGGGGGGGCGGGAGAGGCGGGGGCTAGCGTCCGGGGTCCCCTGCGGGCGCGGGGGACGGCGGGGATCCGGGCCGTCGGAGGGTCAGGCGATGCCGGCCGGGCCGGAGGGTCAGGCGATGCCGGCCGGGCCGGGGGGATCAGGCGATGCCGGTCGGGCCGGGGGGATCAGGCGATGCCGGCAGGGCCGGGGGGATCAGGCGTCCATGCCGGCCGGGCCGGGGTCGGGGGAGGGGCTCACGATGATGGTGCCGGGCAGCTCCTTCTCCAGGGGCTTGGGGGTCCACAGGACGGGGGTGGGGGCCTCGTCGGCATCGGGCTCGGGGTCCCTGAAGAGGGTCTCGCCCTCCCCGAAGATCATCGCGGCCTGGAGCACCTGGTCCACCATCTTGACGGACAGGATGCTGAAGGTCTTGAGTATCCGCTCGGGGATGTCCTTCAGGTCCTTCTCGTTCTCCTGGGGGATGATGAGGGTC
>JAISEQ010000095.1 GCA_031264045.1 Deltaproteobacteria bacterium | reverse complement strand
AAATAGGGCGGCGCCGACCCGGCGCCGCCCTCGTGCGATGCAGCCTTGCGAACGGCCGCCTATGGAACCGTCAGGGCAGCCGACGGAAAGCCGCCGGACTGCGGCGGCTCGTTACCCGGCGATCTTTGCGTAGGACGGGTTTCCGGATACCGCAGACCGTCCGGCGTCCGGAAGAAAGGGGCCGGGAGGCGCACGGGGAGGAGCCGTCCCCGCCGGGCCGGTTCCGGGCGGTGCGGACGGGACTTGGACCGGCAGGCGCTCCCTGCGGCGCGGCCGGAGCGCGGGCGCACCGGGGGGAGGCTGAAAGCCTCCTTCGGGAAAGCCCCTTGACGGGTGGGGGAGGCCTAGACCACCCTGCTCAGGTTCCGGGAGCGGCCGATTTCCAGCTGGGCGGACTCCCGCATGTTCTTCTCGATGGTGAACTGCTTCTGCCCGTCCATGTCCCTCTGCACCTCGTGGCGGAGGGCGCCCAGGTGGCGGTCGGTTGCGGAGGCGGTCTTGGACCTGCTCATGCCCATGGATGTGACGAGCTCGGCGGAGCTGGCGTTGTCGCTCATGGAATCCTCCCGGGGCTTGGGTTCTCGGGGCGCTGCGCCCGGTCCGATTCTAGCACCGGCCCGGGAGGCGGTCAAACCTGGAAGTAGTAGAGGACCCCGTCCAGGCGGTGGACCTTGGCCAGGGCCTCGGAGGAGACGGCCTTCACGCTGCCGATCAGCCCGCTCAGGAGCCCGGCGGCGGCCTGGAGGTCAAGTTCCGAGGTGCTCTCCCGCGCTCGCGCGTTCTCGGAACCTACGGCTGTCCAGGCCGGAAGCGGCTTCTGGGGAGGGGCCGGGTTTTTGGGGGGACAGGCGGAGGGCGGGGAGCCCTCCCCGTCAGTCAGGAACTTTTCGAACGCCTCGGCCCCGCACCCGGCGGCGGCCGGGGCCCTCGCCGGGGGGGCCGCGTTCCCCGGGGGCGGGCCGAAAGGAAATATCTTCATGTGGTGCCTCGCATGGGCGGGGAGCTGTCCCCCGGCCCGGACAGTCCGGACTAGGAACTGACCCCGGAAATTCGCCGGCCCTGGGCCGGAGGGGTCACTCTTCTTTATCGGACCGCTGGAGAAATGGCTTGAGCGGAGGTTGACCTTAAGCTCATGTTTATTTGGAAGAAAATGAAACCGATTGTATTTTATCCTTTTATTAAAGCTATTTACCTATTAAAATTATAATATCATATATGTACGTTCTTCGGCGGGGCGTGAGATTTTCGCGGCTGCGGACCTCCTGGACGGCGTGGACGGGACCGAAAGGCCGAAACCGGGCCTTCGACCGCCCGGAGCCGGCGGAACGGGGCGGCCCTCTCCTCCGGCGTCTTCGGAGCCCGGACGGGAGGTCGGCGGGCGGCCTGGGGGGCTGGAACCGCCGGCAGGCGGGCAGGTCCGGTTTTTGCGGGCCGCTCGGGGCGGCCGCGAGGCGGGGGGGCATATGTCTTCCGTCTCGGGAGAGGGAAGGAAGGCGTTTTCGGAGCGAGGGGAGGCCGGCGGGGGAGGGCGGTTCCGGGAGGAGCTCCGGAAGGCGGGGATTCGCCGGGGCCGGCGCGGAGCCGGCCGGGGATTTTGGGGTGGAGGTGAGGAGCTGTCGGTCGCCGTTCGCTTGGGCGCGGGGACGGAACTGCGCGGCTTAGCGGGGACGGAAGGATTCCCTCCCGGAAGGCTTGCGAAATGCGGCGGCGGGAGCGGTGGAGGCGTTGGCGGCAAAGCGTCTGCCCGGCGGTCCGGAGGCGGGGGAATCCACGGCGGCAGACGGCCTGTTCCTGGAGGGGAGGGCTTCCGGCTCCGGTATCCCTTTCGGACGCGGTGTGGCCTCGGGGGCCGATCCGGTCGGGAGCGTCTCCGCGTCATGGGCAGTGAAGCGCGTTTCTGTCGCCAAAGTTCGCTGCAACGCGGTTGCGACAGGAAAACTGGATGGAAAGGCAGGATCAGCTTGAACTGAGTGATATCGCGGAAAAATTTTCATGACTTGATGTGAATTATTATCAATCTATAATTCTGGAAGTTTATCACCGCAGGTTTCAGATGTCCGCGTCTGCGGCAAGATTGATTCCACTGCGAAAACTTATCACTCCTCTAATGAGAGGGTGAACTCTATACGTCCTCGGCATCTAAATCACCTGTATTTAAGCCAAATCCTCGTCATTTCGCTCAACCCTTGCCTAAGCGCTTTGGCCTCTGAAAGGTCAAGTGAAGGGTTTCGCAGTGGAATCAAGATTCAAATGGATAAACTCGGAAAGCAACAATCTGCATAACAATTTTTTATAAACTTCTTCTTTAATTTTTTTAATCATCTAAAATCAATAACCAACAGTTTTCAGTTTTTCTTTTGGCATTGCGCTAAGTTGAGATAAATCGATGCTAAACTACATCAATATAACCGCTTAAGTTATTTGTTACATGAATAGAGGTTTAAGTCAAGTCGTTTGTCAGGCTGATGAGGGGGGGGTTGAGGCCGGCGGGAGGCGAGTCCGGGCCAGGCAGAAGGGATAAGGCTCGGGGTAAGCGGGAGGGGTGAACGATTGCTGAAATAAGGGCGCGGGAGCTCGATGGTACGAGTCTGTTCCCGCCGCTTGCCTCCCAGCCTCTCATGCGCTAGGATTGCGTCACCTGTGCCTGCTCCGAGTCCTCCGCGGGAGCGCTCGCGCAGGACGTGGAGAAGCTCCTCGTAGTCAGGGACGATGGCGGCGTAACCCTGGAGGGTCTCCCACCGGAATCGCGGGAAACTCCGGCTTCGCCCCGGGCGCGAGGCACCGGTCATCTTGCTGCGCCTGCTTCAACTCCCCGTGTCTCGCGGGGATGTCAATGCGCTTCGCCCGAAACAGCCGGCCGGGCGTTCAGGATCGCCTGTCTGACGCTTCGGGCCTTCCGGCGCCCTTCCCGTCCGAGCCCGGTCGCGGCTGGCACCCTGATGGACTCCAGGGTTCTCCCGGCCGTGTCCCCCCGACCGCTGTCCGTCGCGGCGAGGCTGTGGAAACTTTGAACCGTTCGTCCCGCGACCGCATCTTTGCGGGTGCCGGTCCGCGCCGCCCGGCAGTTCTCTTCCTGAACCGATAAGGCAAGGATACTCTGTGAAATCAAGATCTCTCCTCACCGGGGTGCCGGTAGCGGCCCTTCTTCTGTCCCTGGCCCTCATCGCGTCAGGCTGTGCCGGGCTGAACCGGGGCACCGAGCCGGACTGTTGCCTGGCAGGGCTCTCCCTCCCAATCTCCGAGACCGGGACCTACAAGGGATGGCTCGCATCGGGCGAGACCTTCATAATCGTCATACAGCCCGACGGCTCAGACATGATGGAGAGTTTCCTCCGGGGAACCGTGGAAAAACCGCCGACGATCCCCAGGGGTGCCAGGATCGCCTACAGCTACGATGCCGTGCCGTGGCAGGACTCCGATGCCGGGACGGGGAAGCGTTTCTACCGCAAAAGTCTCACGGAATTTCAACAGGTACCCTGACCGGCCAACGCGATGCGCCTTTTCGTATGCGCTGCGGACGCCGTCTCCTTTCCTCTTGCGGCGGCGTGGATTCCGGCACGGGCGCGGCCTCCTCGCGGAAGACAGTCCTTCAGGCTTCCGAAAGTTCCCGGCAGCTTCCGAGATCCGCGGCTTTGACGCTCGCGTAGGGTTTCCCGGTCGCCAAGCAGTCGATGACGTCGGGAAGACAATGGAGTTTAGGCTTTCCAGGGAAAGTTCCGCCGAGGCCGAATCCGTCGCCCCGCGATCTCGAAGACCGTAGTGGAAGGGTCATGACGCAACGTCTCTGGCCTGAAACCCTGAGAGATCGCCATATCCGGCGTCACTGATTAGACAACGGAAAGACTTCCGTCAACAAATTATCATCACGCTGAATATCTGAAGCCATCCCGACAGGAGGCAGGTTAGGTGATGATAATCAATTATATTTATATGTCCGTTTAAATTTAGGGATTATTTATTATGCAATGTATAATTCTATTCTCCATGAAATTTTTTCATGCAAGATATTTAAATTATCCATATCTTTGATAGACACCTTCGCTCCTGATGGATATTTCCTACGGTCTAATCCAAGATATAATTTTTGTAGCCATTCAGCTGCCACGCGACCGGGGACGGCCGCTCCGGCTGGGCTGTTACAGTGATCGGCGGCGGGGCCCCCCGGTCTCCGCAGTTCGGCGGAGACCGCGTATGCTGAGCATGCAGTGCCTGCCATGCCACACATGTTTTGTAACATACCGGTCATATCGGAGTTTCGGTGGTTTCCAGCTTAGGTCAGGATGCCGGGCCAGGGTGTCCGCCTCTTGCGCCGCAGCGTCCCGGCTCGGCGTCTCGCGCCGTCGGCGGTGCGCGTTCCGTCGGGGAGCGGGGGTTCGGGGGCTGCGCGGCTACAGGAGAATGTCGGACGCGTTGATGCCGAAGTCCGAGGGGTGGAAGCAGCGGAGGATGTTTCTCAGGAATTGCCCGTGCTCGTCCGTGTCGGAGAGGTTTATCATCTCGCCCCGGATTATGCCCTCGTCCTTCCTGTCCATGAGGAATGCCAGCGGGCGCGCGTCCACGGCGTCGGGAGGGGTTTCTGCCACGATCGCGACTTCCCTGGTGTCGGTCACGAGCAGGGTTCCTATGGGGTAGATGCCCACCATGTTTATGAAGACCTTGAGAAGCAGGGGGTCCAGGGACTTGCCCGCGGCGGAGGTCATGATGTCCAGCGCCTGCTCGGGGTTCATGGGGACGGGGCGGTAGGACCGCGACGAGGTGAGCGCGTCGTAGTGGTCGGCTATGGCCACTATCCGCCCGAAGAGGCTCATGGGCGCGTTGAACTCCGAGTTCGGGTAGCCTCCCAGATCGACTCCCAGGTGGTGCTCGAAGGGGGCCTGCAGGAGGCGGGTCTTGAAGCGGTGATCCGCGTTTATCTGGAGGATGCGAGCGAAGCTGAAGAGCGAGTGGTTCTTCACCTCCTCGTACTCCTCGGGAGTGAAGCGGTCGGTCTTCCTTATGAGGGATATGGGGATGTCCACCTTGCCCAGGTCGTGGAAGAGCCCGGAGAGCCCCAGGGTCGCGACGGCCACGCGGCTCAGGCCGAGGCGGCGGCCCAGGCACATGGAGAGGATGGCGACGTTCACGGAATGGGTGCAGGTGTAGTCGTCGTAGTCGCGGATTGTGGAGAGGTTCAGGAGAAGCCTCTCGTCCTCGAAGAGCGACTCCACCATGTCCTGGACCACCCGCCGGGACTTGGCCAGGCTCACCGCCCCGCCCTCCATGAGCTTGGTCTCGACGGAGGTCAGGACCGCCATGGCCCTGGAATAGGACTTCCGGGCCTTCACCGCCAGGGTCCTGGTGCCGGAGTTCCAGACGAGCGGCCTTCCCTGGACCTTCGAGCCGTCGGCGGACTCCTTGAAGACGAAGGCTATCTTGAAGTCGGAGTCGGTGAGGGGCCTCGCCCACGACTCGGAGAGCGTCTCCCTCAGCCACTCGGCGGGCTTCTCCTGGGATGAGCACTGGTTCACCGCGCGGATGAAGTCCACCACGTCCTCGTCCTTCATGTCCTCCTTCCTTATGAAGGTGAAGCCGAAGAGTCCGCGCTTGTCCAGGAATTCCATGAGCTTCTGGGCGGTGACGGAGACGGGACCCGGGGGGAGGGCGAGCTTCTGGCTGTCCATGTAGAAGCGGCCGCGGTGGGCGCGCAGGTTGAAGATCTGCCTTTCCTCCCATATCGCCGAGAGGGCCTTCCTGAAAAGCCCCAGGTTCTCGGCGAAAATCTTGTTGTTGGGCTGGTGGATCTTCACCAGCTGCGGCAGGCGCAGGAGGGACTGGATGACGGTCTCTATCGGCTGCTCGGCGGGCGGCCTGAAGGGGGCCTTGGAGCTCGTGGCCAGCGCGGTTTCCATGTCAGCCTTCCCCCCGTCCATCGCCCTTGAGCCTCGACGCCTCGTTCGCGGCCGCGCGCACGGCGCGGAAGGCCGAGCGGGACGCCTTCTTCACGATGTCCCCGGCCCCGCTCGACTCCGGCATGAGCATCAGGGCCAGCGCCGCTCCCGTGCGGTGGTGGTCGGCGGCGGCGCCGAAGAGCGAGCCGAGGTCCCTCTTCATGAGGACCTCGCTCAGGAACGGCTGGGAGCCCCGGCCCCCCACCCTGCCAAGCCTCCGGTAGTGCTCCACCAGATCCGGGCCGTTCTGCTTCATGGCGTAGCGGTTGGAGAGGTACGTCCTTATGATTCCCTCCACCTGGACGTCCCTGCGGCGGGTGAGCACGGGGGCGAGCTGCGCCCTCACCTTGGGGTCCGGGTCGATTATCAGGTGCGACACGGCGCCCGGCGATTCGGGTTCCAGCTCCAGCATGAGCTTCGCGGTGCGCCAGCGCACCTCGGGGGCCGGGTGCTTCAGGAGGGCCGCCTTCACCTGCGGCGCGAGGGGCTTGCGCATGGCGGACAGCATCGCCAGCAGCTCCAGTATGGCCCACTCGTTCATGGCGTTGGCTATCTTCCCGAATTGGTCGAGGACCGACGGGAGCTGCCAGCAGATGATCTCGATCAGGAGCTTCTTGAGCGAGAGCGACTTGGAGGACGGCATGGCGATCACGAGGCTCATGGCCGAGCCCTGGGGCAGCTGGTACAGGAAGTACCTCAGCCCGTCGTAGTTCTCGGCGCAGACGTCCTCGTCCGCGACGGCCAGGCACAGGGTCTCGATAAGGGAGGGGTCGCTTATGACCCTCTGGAGCTCCTGCCGGAGCCGGGCGCAGGGCCCCTCCCAGCCGGCCCTGGCGGCGAGATCCTGGAGCCTCGCCAGAAACGCGTTCACGTGGGCGAGCGCGAGCCTGCCGCAGGAAAGCCTGATCTCCTCGGCCAGAAACGAGGTGAGCGAGGGAAGCATGCTGGACCGGAGCACGGGCGAATTCACCAGCACCGTCACGAGATCCAGTACGCTCGCGGTCTTGCCCCGCGCCTCGTCCCACTGGATGAGCGCCGCCACCTGCTTTATCTCCCTGGCCGAGAGCCCCCAGTACCTGAGCCTCTGGGCGCGGCCCGCCCTGGTCTTCTCGTCTATCTCGGGCCGGTCCTCTTCCTCGTCCGCCAGGGTGACCTGCTGGGTCATCTCGGTGCGCTCGTCGAAGGAGTCGGTGTTGAGGTTCGACAGATCCAGGTTCTGGAGGGCGTTGCCGAAGACGCTCTCCCCCTGCCCCCCGCCTTCTCCCGGCACGCCGTCCGCCCCGGGCGGGCCCTCTACGGGGTGGCCGTCCGGATCACCGTCCGGGTCATAGACGGAACCGCGGGGCCCGTAGGGCGAGTCGCCGTCGGACAGCTCCCCGTCCTCCGGCTCGGAGCCGCCGTCCCGCTCCGGGTCCTCCCCGTCGCCCTGCGGCCTGTGGTTCCGCCTGGGCCCGCCCACCCCGGAGCCGCGGTACGCGGCCTGGCCCCCTCCCCCCGCGCCGGCCCCTTCCCCGGACGCGGAGCCTCCCGCGCCGGCCCCGTTCCCGCCGCCGGAACCTCCGGACGCGCCCCCGGGGGAGCCCGTACCGCGCCTGATCCTCCCGGTGCTGTCGCGGTAGAAGCTCCCGTCCGAGCCTCCCGCGCCCTGCGGGGCCTCCATCGCCGGGCCAGCGGCGCCCCCCATGGGCCCGAAGCCACCGTCGTCCCAGCCGTCCTCCTCCTCCTCCTCCTCGTCCTCCTCGCCGCCGTCGCCCTCCGCGCCCCCGGGTCCCGGCCGCCGGACGGCATCCCCGCCGGCGCTTCCGGACGAGGGCTTGAGCCCGGTCGCGTGGGGGTCCTCCACGCGGCCGTCGGCGCCTCCGGGTGCGAAGGAGAAGTCCAGGGAGTCGGCGAGCGCGAAGAGCGATCCTATGCTTTTGGCGATGGGGGCGCTGCCGTCGGTCTGGACGGGGGCGTCCGCCATGCCCGGGGCGTCCGGGTCGAGCCTGGCGGGCCCGTCCGCGGTGGAGGGGGGCCTCGCGCAGACCATGGCGTACAGATCGAACTCCGAGTCCACCTCCTCGTACTCGTCCGCCACCGCGTACTTGATGGACTGGAAGCCAGCGTCCCACATGCTTGTGACCACGTCGTCCTGGGCGCTCTCGCTGGTGGTCCTGAACTTGAGGAGTATCTTAACGAAGGTCTTGAGCTCGTCCTCGGACACGCCCTCCTCGATGAAGAGGCTCTGGATCCCGTCCCGGAAGAGGGGGAAGGCCAGGAACGCCTCGCTGGACCTCTCGTGGTAGACCAGCTCGCCGTCGGGGGTGGCCAGCCCGTCCTTGGTGATCTCCAGCTGTATGGGCCCCCTGGAGGCTATGTGGGAGGCGAACCACTCGTGGAGCTGGCGGAGGCCGACCACGTTGGTCTGGCTGGTCTCCGGGTAGAGGGCCATGTTCTTCATCGCCACCACGAACTGGTGGAGCCCCGAACGGAGCTCCGCTCCCGCCTCGGAGAGCTTCTCCTTGCCGGGACGCGGCGCGGGCTGCGCCGGCGCCTGCGCGGGGGGTTCCGCGTCGGCAAAGGGGTTGGCGGCAGGGGCTGGGGGCGCCGCCCGCGCGGTTTCTCCGGATGGGGCCGTCATATGCGTCCGTCTGGCACCGGTGGGTCGGCTCCGGCCGGGACTCCGGAGCAGCAGAGCCCTGCGGGGGGCGGATGGGTGGTGGGTATGCCGCCTGTCCTGCGGGGGGGGGGGCGGGCGTCCGGAGCGCGTCGGCCGGATCCGGCGCCGGGCCGCCGGCGGGCTGAAGGCCGCCGGGGGCGCTCAGAGCACGGGGCCTCCGGTCCGTGCGCCACTCGCGGCGCGTCGCGGGGCGCGGGGAAAAACAGGCCGCCTTTTCCGGACGCCGGAGATCTCGCCGGTCCGCCGGGGCTCCCCCGGGAGCGCGGCGGTGTCCGGAAGCGGCGGTGCGGGTCGGGCGGCGGAGGAGATGCCGGTCCGGCGCGGGGCGGCGGGGAGGACGCTCCGGAGGCGTCCGGGACCGGAAGCTCAAGCGGTCTGTGAGCCCCGGCGCCCCGGCGGCGGGCCCGCCTGGGGCCGCGCGGCCGCGGAGCGGCAGAGGCGCATACGCCGCGATTCTAACACGAAGGGGCGCGCTTGACAAACCGTTCGGAGCGTTGGAGCGTCGCCGGAGCATCGGGCTTCACGGGCGACGCGGGACGGCCGGCCCGGAGAACCGCCTCGTTTCCGGCGGCCGTTGCGGGGGCGGGAAACGTTCCTCCGGCGGCGCGGGCCGCCCGCGGGAACGGAACCGAAGGGCGCGGGATTTTGCGGATCCCGGATCCCCCGCGCGGAGACGGATCCGGGCCGGAGCCGCGGGGAGCCTTCCGGAACCCGGCCGCCCCCCGGGGCCTTCAGCCCTTGTCCCGCAGAAACCCCCACAGCTGGAAGCAGGCCAGCGCCGCCACGCGATCGTGCAGGAGTGCCTGGGGACCGCTCATGGGGGTTATCTGGAAAAAGTCCTCGGCCTTCTGCCCGCTCCTCCGGGCCCAGGAGGGGGTGACCAGCTTGGGCCGGGAGTCCCGTATGTGGGTGACCACCGTGATTTTGCCCGCCTGGGAGGCGTCCGGCCCCGCCGGGGGGGAGCTCTTGGAGGAAAGGCTCATGACGAGATCCGCCTCCTCCACGGAGAGGTAGTTCTGGGCGTTCATGCCGTGGAGGCGGCCCGGAGCGCAGCTGACTGCCCCGGCCAGGCACTCCGGAGGGAGGTGCTCCAGAAGGCTTTTCGCGAGCACGCCCCCGGTAATCGAGTCTATGACGCCGAGCCGGAGGCGCTTCCTGCGGAGGATCTCGGCCACCGACGCCCGCATGCCCCCCTCGCCGACGCCCGCGAGGTGCTTCCCGAGCCTGGCCTCTATCTCCTCCATCACGGGCGCCGCCAGGGCCTCGGCCTCCTCCGCGCAGGCCGCAGAGGCCGTCACCAGGATCCTGGTCTCGTAGAGCCCCGCGGAGAGCCCCACGTAGGGGTTGCGCGACCCCCTGAGGATGTCCTTCAGGAGCTCGTCCACCCGGCCCTCGCCGAGGCCCGCCGCCTTCATGGTGAAGGTGGCGATGGTGCCCGCTCCGCCCGGGAGGATCTCCTCCACGATGGCCATGAGCTCCGTCTCGGCGAGGAACTCCGCCTCCCGGGGCACCCCCGGCAGGAAGACGGCGGCCCGTCCCCCCTCCACCACCGCGAAGGCGGGGGCAGTGCCCCTGGCGTTGGGGATGACCCTCGCGCACCCGGGGGTCCAGGCCTGCCGGTGGTTCGCGGGGGGGAACCCGAAGCCCCAGGCCCCCATGCGCCCCCTTATCGCCGCCGCCGTGTCGGGGGAGTACAGGAGGGGCGAGCCGAAGGCCCTGGCCGCCGCGAGCCGCGTCCAGTCGTCCTCCGTGGGGCCGAGCCCCCCCGTCATGACGGTGAGGTCGTAGCCCTCCCAGCACTCGCGGAGGGCCTTCTCCAGCTCCGCGAGATCGTCCGCCACGGTGAGGTGGCGCGCGCACATGATCCCCCAGCCGGCCAGGAGCTCCGCGAGGAAGGCGCAGTTGGTGTCCACCGTGCGGCCCAGGGCTATTTCCGTGCCGGTGGCCACCAGCACGGCCCTGAGCGGCCTTTCCGGATCCTTTCCGGAGGGCCCCCCGGGCCTGCCGGGCTCTCTAAAGTGGGAGCTGGTCATGGGTTGCGCATGAAGCCTCCGTTCTTCTGGGCTCCGGACGCCGGCGGCGCCGGCAGGCTGCGGGAGCGCCGCTCCCGGCCGGGGGGCGGCGCGGGGCCGTCCTGGACGGCCGGCCCGGGCGTTCGGGGGGGCAGGGCAGCATGATACGGCTTTCCGGCCGGAAATGGGAGTGAGGCTTTTGGGGGTCCGGTCCGGCGCGGGAGGCCGGCGTGGCCCCGGCGTCCACGGGCGCCTCCGGGTCCGGCGCGGAGCGGGAGCCCCGGCGCCAGGCCCGCCGGCCGCGGATCCGGCGGTCTGGATCCGGGCCCGGCGCGCCCGTCACGCCCCCCTGGCTTCCCTGAAGGGGAGCGTCAGTGTGAAGGTGGTCCCCCTGGGCTTCCGGTCGAAGACCTTCACGAAGCCCCCGTGGTCGCTCACGATGGCCTTCACGATGGCGAGGCCCAGGCCCTGGCCCTCCCCGCCGGTTACGTAGGGCTCGAAGATGCGGTCCCGCATCTCCGGGGGGACGCCGGGCCCGTCGTCGGAAACGGAGACCTCCACGCCCGAGACGGGGTCCATGTCTATCTCGACCGACACCTCGCCCGCGCCCTTCACCGCCCTGCAGGCGTTGGAGACGAGGTTGCCCACCGCCCTCCCTATCTGCTCGGGGTCGAAGAGGAAGAGGGGGGGGCGGGCGCGGACGAGCGTCTCGAACTCCACCCCGGGATGCTCCTCCCGGAAGAGGGCCAGGGCGTCGGTCGCCACCTTCGCTATGTCCGAGGGGCGGGGATCGGCCTGGGGGAGACGCGCGAACTGGGAGAACTCGTCCACCAGCCTCCTCATGCCGTCCACCTGGCGGATTATCACCTCCGTGGACTCGTCCAGGACCTGGAAGTCGCGGTCGTCCTCGCCGCCCGGAGCCCCTCCGGCTCCGAGCCTCTGGGAGAAGCGCCTCCTGAGCCTCTGGGCGGCGAGCGATATGGGGGTGAGCGGGTTCTTGATCTCGTGGGCGATGCGCCTCGCCACCTCCCTCCAGGCGGAAAGCCTCTGGGCCTTCTCCAGCTCCGAGACGTCGTCGAAGGTTATGAGCCAGCCGAGCGTGTCCCCCCCCTCGCCCTTGAGGGGGGCCCGGTCCACGGTGAGGCTCAGGCTTCGCCCGTCCGCGAGCGCGAGCCTCAGGTGCCCCCTCGGCGGGGGGCCGGCCCCGATGGGGCCTATGAGGTCCTGCACCGGTCCCGTCCTCCCCGCCCCCACGCGGGCCAGCTCCGCTGAGGTCTTGAGCATCTCCGCCGCGGCCTGGTTCATGTCCACCACGTTCAGCTCGGTGTCGAGCACCATGACCCCCGAGGAGACCTGCCCCAGGACCGTCTCCGCGAAGCGCCTCCGCCGGTCGGTCTCCGCGTAGCTGGCCTTGAGCTCCATCGTCATCTGGTTGAAGGCCGCCACCAGATCCGCCATCTCCCCGGATCTGTGCACGGGGGTGAGCACGAAGTCCAGATCGCCCCCCGCCACCCTCCTTGTTCCCTCCACCAGCTCCGTCACGGGGGCGGAGAGCGATCCGGCCAGATGGCTCCCGATCCACACGGCGAGGAACACCGCCAGGAGGGTGACGGCCGCGAGCGAGGTGAGCTGGCCGACCCTGAAGGGCCTCTCGATGCCAAGGGCGGCCTCCGACTTCTCGATGCCGTCCCGGAGGTCAGCCAGGCGGGCCTTCAGCCCCTCCAGGCCGTCGTCCCCGGCGGCGAGGTACCCCAGCGGGGCGGCGGGGGGCCCGGGGGACGTCCTGGGCGGGGCGGCGGGGGGCACCCCGGAGGCGCTGGGCCCCGCGGGCGGGGGCAGCCGGGTCGCGGCGGGGGTTCCGGACGCGGGGGAGGGGCCGTCCCCGCCGGCGGATGCCGTCGGGCCCCCCGGGGCCGGCGGCCGCCCGGTCCTGTCCCGGGGAGCCCTGGCCGTATGCGGGACCGGGTAGACCAGGCGTATCAGCACGGCGCCCTCAAGAACGGACCTGTCCAGGATGGGGCTGTCCAGGG
>JAISEQ010000540.1 GCA_031264045.1 Deltaproteobacteria bacterium | reverse complement strand
GGCTTTCTCGTGGGCGGCTGCAACGGGAATGCCGACAGGGAAGAGTGGCCCCGCCTGTACGGGGGGGAAGCGTGGATAGCCAAGATAGACACGGACGGAAAGACCGTCTGGGAGACCTACCTGGGTAGCGCCGCGAACGTTTGCGTCTCCTTCCTTGCCGGGACTCCGGACGGCGGCTTTCTCGCGGGCGGCGACACCGTGCCGCAGGACGGGGACGCCGAGTCGCCGGAAGGGGGCTTCCCGACCGCCGCCACGGTCGATGAAATCGGCCCCTGGCTAACCAGACTCGACAGGCATGGTCGTAAGATCTGGACGAGGTCGCTCCCGCTGGGGAAGGGGGGCACGGGATGGGTGAGGGCTGTCGGCTTCAGGCCGGACGGAAGCATCACGGCTGTGGGCTTCGGCGAGTCCAGCGGCGGAGGCCCCGGATGCTCCGGGGAAACCGCCATGTTCTGGAAGATTTCCGCCGACGGCACCGTCGTCGACCTTTCCTGCCCCGAGCTGGCTATCGAAAGGAACCCCGCCCACGGGGCAACCGTCATGCCCGACGGTGGTGTTGCGCTTGCCTATAGCGATACCGACCGAAAGAGGGCCTTCGCGGTCCTGCTCTCTCCCGATGGCAAGCCCATCTGGACAAGGGATTTGGGCACTGGCTTGGCCCGGTGCGTCGTCCCCTCCCCCGGGGGAGGCATCGTCATAGGGGGGAGCGGTCGGGACGATCTGCCATGGCTCTACGGTCTCGACCGCGATGGTTCGCCCGAATGGGAAACGCCGGTGACCTGGGCGGAGACGGGCGTGCTCAATGCTTTGGCCAGTGTCCCCGGTGGCGGATACTTCGCCGCCGGGACTTCGCGGTCGAAAACGTACAAGTCGGATGAGGCCGCCAAAGGGACGACCGACATGCTGGCAGTCCGTACTGGCGTCAACGGTTCAGTCCTGTGGATCGCTATGGCCGGAGGCTCGAGCGACGACTGGTGCGGGGCCGTAGCGGCGCTTTTAGAAGGGTCGTTCATGGCGGGAGGGTGGACCTCCTCGTGGGACGGCGATCTCGCCCGCGCCAGGACGATGCTCTCGCTCCTCCAGGAGAGCCCCGACTCATGGATCGTGAAGTTTAGGCCGTAGAGCCGCCGCAGGGAGCCAATGGCGGACAGGACCGCACTGCACGGCAGGTTCGGCGAATCGTTGGCTCACTGACCCGCGTCTCTGTTGCCCAGTTGCCATGTTGTCCGCCTTGACCTATGCGTTGGGCACCATCGAGCTTTGTCCAGTCTCCTTCCTTTGCCGCTTGACGGCAGTGCGGTGAGAGCCTGGTTAAGTGACCGCTTTCGGCCTGTCCAGCCGTCCGCCGAGGCATCCGCAGCCATGGGCTCCATACTCCGGCTCCCAAGAGGTCGCGCGGTTAGCTGTGGGCCGCGCCGAAATGGCAAGGATTTGCTTCGGCGGCATGACCGCCAGATTTACTGCTGCCGCCGAGATGTCCGGCTGGGGTGCCGTCCTCAGCGGTTTCGGATGTGTTCCTGAACTCCGGATGCCGCCCAGAAATCAATGGCGAGCGAGACCGAATCGCGGCTTCTGTATGGCCAGGCTCGGCCTGCGCCTGCCGCGCAGGAATCCCCGCCGGGCGTTTCGGGTCGCGATTTCATCCGGTCGGTATCTTCTGCGGCCAGAGAAGGAGGATTCCGGGCGACCGGGGACGTCGCCGCGCTGACGGCGAGCGTGGCGTAAACGTGAACGCCTTCGGAAGGCTCGTATTCCACAAGGTTCGTATTCCACAAGGCTCAGGATGGGGGCGTTTAGCCCGTCTTTCGGGATCGCCCCGCAGTTCTCCAGGAGCTGGATCATGCGGTGCTTAAAGCCCTTGGCACCTCCTTGGAGGTCGCGCCGATATCGTACGGGCTCTGGAAGCTGTACGACACGATGACCTTGAAGTTCTCGGCAGAGGCTCTGGCTCGTTGCCCACCCCGTTGGGGAACATGTCGAACCGCTCGCATAGGATCCTCGCCAGGATCCAGGGGACTTCCTGATGGTCCTGTGGGGACCCTTGCCCCGAGCGCCGAGGTTTGCGAGGCAACTGACGTGCGGTCCGTGCCGGTACTGCCTGACGAGGGACTCGATGACCCCGGCAATGGACAGGAACTTCCGCTTCTCGTCGGACATCGCGCGCCCGAAGGGGTCATAGCCGACCTTGAGGCACTCATCGTACCTGGCACTGAAAACTGGGACCGGCTCGCGATGTTTCAGGGGAGATGCGCCGGGGGAATTCCATGGTGCAGTTCCTCGGAAGTCGGCGTCCGGCAAAAGTCAGCCCCTGCTCCTGCTCAGGTTCCGGGTGTCGGGACGGATGCCGCTGGAGTCGTTGCGTTGATGCGATGATGCGTTGATGCGGAAGACTTTGACTTTCAAGTCGGACTGCTTCGGCAGGCTTCTGGTCATGTATTCGAAGGAGAGCGTCGGCCCGCTGACATTCGGGTCTTGTCCCGGAACGAGGGCAGGCTTTTTCGGAGATCGCGCTTTCCTCGCCGATCGGGAACGGCGACAGCCCCGTGGCAGGCCGGCTGCTACGGTTGTCCATGAGATTCCGGGGGACTTACGTCACCTTCCGGTCGTCCGTCTCCTCCGGAAGAAGCCGGACCCCATGAGGGAGTCGAGTATCTTGGACGGACGTTTAGGGTGTGGTATTTCCCTGACGATGTCAACGGAATCGCGGGGGGCAACGGGAGAAAGAGTCATGAAGGCCTTGAACACGTAGCCCTCGAACGCGGCCAACTGTCCCGGCCTGAGGGGGCGTCTGGCGGGACGGGCAGGTCGGGCGTGGCTGGCAGGCGCTAATGGTGAGGTGCCGAGGTGCTGATGCTCCCTGAACTCCGTTCGTTCCAGGCATCGGTCCAGGAGGAAAACGGCCGGATCAGATTTCGGGCCGCCGTGAGGGACGGGGTTTCCTTGAAGGCAGGGAGGAGTACACATAGAATATTGAAAGAAATTGTGACAACAGATATGAGAAAAAAAAATGATGTAATTATTAGTAGTTAACTATTAAAAATACAATGCTAAAATGTGAT
>JAISEQ010000448.1 GCA_031264045.1 Deltaproteobacteria bacterium | reverse complement strand
ACCGCTCCCCCACGCTTTCCTCCCCCCACCGCATCCGCCAGACCCCGGGAGATGCCGCTCCCCGCCGCCCTCCCCCCCCCCGGCTCCGCCCGGAACCGTCCGTCCGCCGACCCTCCCCCGCATGCCCCAAACCCTTCCCGGGTACGGTTCCGCCCGCCTCCCACTTGAAAACATCCCTGATTTATGGGAGTCTTGAACCTGCCTATGCACCATGCGCCGCAGAGCGCCTGACGCCCCCCTCCTGACGGCGGGGCGCCCCGGGAGGGGCTTATGACCCACTGGACGGAAAAAGAGAGGTTCTTCATGAGGGAGGCGCTGCGCCTGGCCCGCAGGGGCTGGGGACTCGTCTCCCCGAACCCGCTGGTGGGGGCCGTGCTCGTGAAGCGTGGCAAGGTCCTGGCCACGGGCTGGCACACCGGCCCCGGCTTCCCCCACGCCGAGGCCGTGGCGCTCCAGGCCGCCGGCAAGGCGGCCAAGGGGGCGGAGCTCTACGTGACCCTGGAGCCCTGCCGCCACACCGGCCGCACCGGCCCCTGCACCGAGGCCATAGTGAAGGCCGGGGTCTCCAAGGTCTACTACTCCATACCCGACCCGAACCCCCTGGCCGAGGGCGGGGCGAGGGCGCTTGAGGACGCCGGGGTGGAGACCCGCCGGGGCCTCATGGCCCAGGAGGCCTACGAGCTGAACCAGTTCTTCATAAAGTGGCAGCTGACCGGGAAGCCCTTCGTGATACTGAAGACGGCCGCCAGCCTCGACGGGAAGATCGCCACCCACTCGGGGGACTCCCGCTGGATCAGCTCCAAGGTGGCCCGCAACTACGGCCACCACCTGAGGGCCGGCGTGGACGCCATCCTTATAGGCCGCGCCACCGCGTCCAAGGACAACCCCGAGCTGTCCGCCAGGCCCTGGGGGAGGCGCAAGATGCACCGGGAGCCCATGCGCTGCGTGCTCGACCCCGCCCTGAAGCTCCCGCTGGAGCTGAAGCTCTTCGACCCGGCCTTCGGCGGGCGCACGACCGTTTTCTGCGCCCCTGACGCCGACGCGGAGGCCGAGGGCAGGCTCAGGGAGGCGGGGGCCGGAGTCATCCGCGTCCCCCTGAGGGCGCCCGGCAGGCTTTCGCTCGAGAAGGTCCTGGAAACCCTGGGCTCCATGGAGATCCAGAGCGTCCTCATCGAGCCCGGGGCCACCACGGCCTCCTCGGCCCTGATAGACGAGAGCGTGGCGGATCTGATCCACGTCTTCATCGCCCCCATGTTCCTGGGCGGGGACGCGGCTCCGGGCATGCTGGGCGGCGAGGGGGTGGACCTGCTGGCCGATGCCAGGACCCTTAACATCCTCCGCGTGAGCCGCAAGGGCCCCGACATCCACGTGATATGCCGGCCCGCAGGGGCCTTCGAGCCGCCTCCCGGCTTCCTGTCGTTCCCCGAGGAGACGGCCCCCTCCGGGGACGGGGAGGAGTTCTAGGCAGCGCCGGGACCCCGGCCGCCGGCCGGAAATCCTTTCCCGCGATTCGGAAGAAAGGGCTCCATGTTCACTGGCCTCGTCTCCGGCACCGGCACCGTCACCGCGCTGCGCCCGTCGGGACCGGACGCGTCGGTGACGGTCGCGCCCGGCTTCCCATGGGAGGAACCGCTTGCCGTGGGCGAGAGCGTGGCCGTCTCCGGGGTCTGCCTCACCGTGACCAGGACCCTGGACGCCGGGGCCTTCGAGGCCTTCGCGTCCGCGGAGACCCTGGACAGGACCGGGCTCGGCTCCGGCCGCCGCGTGAACCTCGAAAGGGCGCTGCGGCTCTGCGACCGCCTGGGGGGGCACCTCGTCTCCGGGCACGTGGACGGGCCCGCCGAGCTGATCCGGGCCGTCCGTGACGGAAGAAGCCTGAGGCTCGCGTTCAGGACGGACCCCCGGCACCTGAGATACGTGGCCCCGAAGGGATCCGTGTGCCTGGACGGCGTGAGCCTCACGGTGAACGCTGTCACCCGGGAGTCCTTCGACGTCAACGTGATCCCCCAGACCCTCGCGTCCACCACCCTGCACGATCTGAAGCCGGGCGACCGCGCCAACCTGGAGGTGGATCTCCTGGCCCGCTACGTGGAGGCGCTCCTGCCGTCCGGGCCGACCCCCTCAGTGCCCGGTGGAAAGCTCCTGGATTTTCTGAAGGGATAGGGTCCTGGAAGGGGGGGCGGCCGGGAGGCTCCGGCCCGCCCAGAAATCCGGAACGCCCACGCCGGACCGGAACGAACGGCCCGCGCCTGTCCCGAAGCCCGGCACCCGCCCGGAAACTCCGCCCGGCGCCCCCGAACTGTCCGCGCCGCCGCGTCGCGCAGAATTCCCGCTGCCCCGGACTGCACCCGACGCCGCTTCCGGGCTCCCCGAGGATCCCGCCCCGGGCTCACTGCGGAAATTTGAACATTCCCGGCGCACGTGAACGGACGGGACATTTCCGGCGTTCCGGGCATCGCCCTGCCCCTTCGTGCGCCCGGACCGGACTTCCGGACGCCCGGACAGGACTTCCGGACGCCCCGATCGGACACGGGTCCGGCAGGCCCCGGTAGCGAGCGGATCGAAAGACGGCATGAACGAAGTCCGTTCATGCCCGTTTTCCGCGGAGCGTTGGGGGAAACGCGCAGGAAAGGGCGCGGTGACAGACCGAACCCTGCAAATTTCGTTT
>JAISEQ010000332.1 GCA_031264045.1 Deltaproteobacteria bacterium | reverse complement strand
ATTCATAAGGAAAAGAAATATAATCTCGCTGATAGTCTGAGGTTGCGAAGAATCGGTCGCCGGAAAATCCGGCAAAAACGAGATCAGGATCAAGGGGAATATCATCAACTATTAGCATGGTATTGTTCAGACATATTTGGCAGAATCCTATATGAGGCAATAATAATTTTAAATTTTTATATGAAATATGAACATTCCTGAATACATCGACTACATAGGAACAGAATTCGATATGATTTTCGATTTCGATGTCAGGATATCTGCGGACGTCATCGCAAAGTCTATCGTAAGTTCCGGAGGGGCTTCGGCATTGATTCCAGCGGACATAGCATATATGGGCACTCAATGAATGCCGCGAAGATCCTTATCCATGTGGAAGGAAAGTGGTCGATATCCGATGGGGATGTGATGAATGACGCCACCGTAATAAGTCGCCTTAAAATTTAAGTGGGAAAGTCTTATCCCTGCCTCCCGGCTTCTGCAGGCTCTTAAGTGCAGGAGTATGAAGTTCTAAAGCTGTAAGGACGACTGCCGGCAAAGTCTGCCTCGGAGGAGTTCGTTTCCTGGCAGGTCCGGTCACCTCCGCACTCCGTGATTGGCGGCCGCCGCCGGGACGGCGGGAGCCCGTTAGGAGTTTCGTGACAGTGAAATTGACAGTTGCAATTATTTTAAGCAATTATCGCGCCAAAACGTCAAGTACAATCGGCACCTCCCCCAATTGCCCTTCTGCCTATCTGTTTAAACGGCGGCCTCGGGTCTTGACGCCCGCCAGGTCCGCGCCGACGGTGAGAGGCGCGATTAATTTATCGGTAGATTTTGAATTATTTCGGCGGCGTCATGAATGTCTCCAGCGGAACGGCAGATGGAGAGACCGCGACCGGCTGTGCTGGAACGCGCAACCTGAGCATGTATTCCGGGGAATTCGACGCTTCTGACGACTAATTCGAAATTAGCGGGAGGAATCCGCTGCCGGAAGCCGGAGTCCTCTCCGAGCTCATCCTGGCGGACGTCTCCAGCCTCTCATTCGAATGGAAGCGTCGGCCGCCGCAATTCCGGGACACCGGCTTCCGCTCTGTGAAGCCCGGCACGCCGGAAGCCCGGAACTCCTGAAGCCCTGCACACCGGAACTCCGGAAGCCCGGAAAGCCGGGAAAGCCGGGAACACGGTATGCCGGGAACTCCGGTTGACAGGAACGCCTGAACGGACCTGCGGCATCCTCCCGTGCGCCCGACTCCCGGAAGCCGGGAGGACAGCCCCTCCGCCCGACCTCCTCAACAGCTTTCCGTCCGCGCCCGTTCCGCAGTCTCCACTCCCGATCCGGGTGGCATCTGTCCGGATCGACGGCGTTCACGCGGTGGTTTCCCCATCTCCGATTCCGTGAAACAGCGATCGGGTGAACCTGCCGGAACCGGCAGCAGCCGACGGGGCGGAAGCCATTGCCGGGCCGTCACGGGCGGTCTATAATGCGGAGGCAGGGGAGGCTCCAGCCATCGGATCGAAAGTCCCGCACATCGTCCAGTACCAGGGGTCCAAGCGCTTTCTGGCGCCCCGGATACTCGAGTTCATGCCCCTGACGGTCCCCAGGATCGTGGAGCCCTTCGCGGGGACGGCCGCCGTGTCCGTGGCGGCGGCGGCGGCGGGCCGAGCCGGGCGTTTCCTGCTGAACGATCTGAACGCGCCGGTTTCCGGGCTCCTGAGCGCCGCGGTGGAGGACCCCGGCGCCCTGGCGGGGGCCTACGGGGGCCTTTGGGAGGCCCAGTTCTCCCACCCGGGCGGGCACGTCTCCCACTATGTCCGCGTGAGGGAGCTGTTCAACTCCGGGGACCGGTCTCCCGCCAACACCCTCTACCTGCTGTCGCGCTGCGTCAAGGGCGCCGTCAGGTACTCCGGTTCCGACCGCTTCAACCAGTCCCCGGACGCCCGCCGCCACGGAACCCTTCCGGGACGGGCGCGGCAGAACCTCCAGGGTGTCTCCTCGCTGCTCCGGGGCAGGGCATCCTTCTCCTCCCTCGACTACCGCGAGGTTCTGGAGGAGGCGGTTCCGGGGGATCTGGTCTACATGGATCCGCCCTACCAGGGAGTGTCCGGGGGTTCCGGCCGCCGCTACCTGTCCGGGGTGGCCTTCGGCGACCTCTGCGGCGCGCTCCGGGACCTGAACCGCAGGGGCGTGGACTTCATCTTGAGCTACGACGGCCGCACGGGCGCCAGGCGGTACGGCCTCGAGCTCCCCGCCGCGCTCGGCTGCGCCAGGGTTCTCCTCCGCGCGGGCCCGTCCGCCCAGGCGACCCTCCTCGGGAGACGGGACGTCACCCACGAGTCGCTGTACCTGAGCGAGAGGCTGGCCCCGATGCCGTGACCTGCCTCCGCCGCCCTTCCCGGGAGGCGGGGCCGGAGGGGGGATGCTTCGCGGACCGGAGGACCGCGACCGGCAGTTTATTTTCCTTCCGGAGGCCGTTCGTGGTATCCTCCCCGCGGGCCAGTGCCCAATCCCCCATCATCCCTTTCCGGAAGGGCATCCGCCTCCGTCTCTCCGGTCCGATGCCCCGGCGTCCGGCCTTGAGGCGCCCCTGCCGCAGCCCGGGGCCCTCCGCCCCTTTCCCCTGACCCGGACGGGCGCCTGCTGCCTCCCCGGCCGGTCCCGCGCTTCCCGCCTGTCCCGCCGGCACGGCCCTTCCGTGCCTCCGGCCTCAGTCCGCCGTTTCGCCTTTCCTCTTTCCGCCGTTTCGCCGTCTGCCCTTCCGGCGGGCCGGGACCGCCCTCGCGAGAAGGATCTTCCATGCCCTTTCCGCTTTTCCTGACCCTTACGCTGGCCCTGGCCCTGGCGATCGCATCGATTATGCCGGCCCCGGCGGCCCATGCCTCCAACAAGAAGCCCGGCGGCAGGGCCGCAAAGGGGAAGGCCGCCGCCAAGGGCCCGAAAAGGGCCGGAAAGAAGGGCCCCGGCAGGGCCTCCGGCCAGGGGGGGAGCAAGAAGCCGGCGGTGGCGTGGCCGGCGTGGATGTTCCCGCACATGGGGCTGACCCTCGAGCTGGAACGCGCTGCCGTCGTCAGAAAGCTCGCGGAGCGCGACATGATGGCAGCCGCCCACGCCTGGGACGCCATGCGGTCGGCCGCCCGGCTGGTCCTCGGACCCCGGGATCTGAGGGTCTGGGCGGCGCTCGCCCGCTCGGCCGCGTCGCTTCTCTCCTTCGCCGGGGCCACGGGCGGCCGGGACTCGGAACTTAAGGAGCGGGCACTGCGCTCCGCCGCCTCCATGGCGGCAGGGGCGGTCGCGGGCCTCGCGGACGCCCTAGAGCCCCTCCCCTCGGACATCCCCCCAGGGAACCCGCCCAGGCCCGCGGACGATTCCTGGGACTGGGAAAAGGCCAGGGACGCGGAGGCGGCGTTCGCCGAAAAGGTTCTCGGGCGGATCCTGGATCTCTTCCGGGACGGGGACGTCGCGGAGCCGGCGCGGAGCCTCGGCGAGGCCATGTACCCGGGGACGCTTCCGGAGGCCGGGGAGGACCCTTTCCCCAGTTCGGTGGAGCTGAGGGCGAGACTCGCCGAGGCCGAGGGGCCCGGAGGCCCGGGCCCGGGCTCCCGCGAGGCGCTGACCCTCAGGTCGGTCCTGGGCTACGAGATCGCCGACTCCGAGGGGTGGGAGGACTCGGACGAGGCGCTCTCGCTTCTGGAGGAGGCGGCAGCGGGCCTGGAGGGGCTTTTCGGCGCGGGCGACCCGGACGCGCTGGCCGCCAAGGAACGCCTGGCCAGGAGGCTTTTCAGGATGTTCGGGCCCGCGAGGATCCTTCCCTCCAAGCCCTATGATGTCTCCCGCGGCGATATGGAAAGGGCGCAGGAGCTCTTCCGGCAGATCAGGAGGAGCGCCCCGGAGGGACGGGACGGCGATCCCCTGCGCCGCAGGGCGGAGCTGGCCGATGCGGGGATAGCCTTTGCCATGGGGGACGGGTCCGGCCTGCAGCAGACCGCGATGACCTCGACGAAGCTCATGGCTGAGGGCGCCTGGATCATGGAGGCGGACATTTCCGGGACGCAGGACGTCGAGTCGGCCAGGTGCGGCTTCGATATGGGCGAGCTTATGATAATGTCCGGGATAGAGAATATCGGCAGCCGCTTCCACGGCCGCGCCCTGTACGCCCGGCGCAACCTCCTGGGGGCTCGCCATCCGGAGACCGCGTGCTCCATCGCCCGCCAGGGGGACATCCACATCTCGGCCAAGAGGGAGGGGCAGGCCTTCGCCTCGTGGAGCCTGGCGCTGGAAGCGCTGGAGGGCAAAGGGGAACGCCACGAGCGGTTCGTGGCCGATCTGGAGTACCGGGCCGGCCGCGTTCTCATGTTCAACGCCGACTGCACCCAGGCGGCTCCCCTCATGAGGCGAGCGGAGGAGCGCTTCCGCCGCGTCCTGGGGGACATGTCCCAGGAGGCCCTGAAAGCCGCGTCGCTCCACGCCCAGTCGCTCTACTGGGCCCTGGACGTCAAGGGGGCCGAGGAGATCTACGCGAGGCTCGCGGAGCTCCTGGACGGGGTCCCTTTCCGGGAAGGCCAGGACCCCACCTTGCCCTCCGACCGGACCGTGCTCTCCACCGCCCTGGCCGGGCTCGGCGCGGCGCTCGTCTTTTCCGGCGACCACAGGGTCGGCACGAGGCTCCTGGCTCGCTCGGAGGAAATGTGTTCCCCCCCCGACGGGGAGGCGGTGGCCTCCATGGGCTTCATGTACCGGACCATGTTCCTTCATTCGGACGGAGGGCCCTCCAGCGTCGTCTGGACCGGCCCCGGATCCATGGGCAACCCCGGACGCTTCACCCTCATGCTCGCGAACGGCAAGTTCATCGCCCATCCCTGAGACTTCGGGGGCGGCTTCCGGGACCGGGCCGCGCCTTACGGCCCCGCGTGCCGGACTCCCCCCGGCCGGGGACCGGATCCCTCCCCGCCGTTTCCTGACCCCCGGACGCCCGCACGGCCTGAACCCGTCGGCGGCAGCTGCCAGCCGCCGGATCCGGGGAGGCGCTCCCCCGCCTCTCCGGCTTCTCCCTGCCCCGGTGCCTCTTGTTCCGCCGGCGGTCGCGGCGGCGTCGCCCGCATCGGGAACGCGCGCCGTCGAGTGTCCGGCGACCTGACGTGCTGCCTGCCGTTCGGCGGCTTTCCGGACTGCCCTTAAACTCGGCGAGTCTAGCGCCAGTCGCCCATAACCACGAACGGGGCCCAGAAATAGGGGTGCGCGGACCTCCTGCCGTCCCAGGAAGGCGATGCCGCCTCGGCGGACGCCTCGGTCCCGAAAAAGCCCAGAAGGGACCCGCGGGCCACCCGATCCGTCGCGGCGGGCACGTCTCCGCCCAGCATGACGCGCATCTGAGCCCCCCGGAGCGCCTCGGCCTTGCTCATGCCTTCCGAGTAGCGGAGCCTGTAGAACTCCCGCATGATCTCGGGGGCGGTCATGTCGTCCACCGGGAGGAGGGTGGCCAGGACGGCCGAGGCGCCCGCGCGCTGGAAGGCCTCGCCCAGGCTCTCCACCTCCCGTCCCTCTTCCTTCCTCCTGGCCCCCGAACCCGTGTCGCAAGCCGACAGGGTCAGGAGATCGAGCCCGCTGAAGTCGAAGTCAGCGGACGCCCTCATTTCGGCCATGGTCAGCCGCGTGCCGTCCCCCAGAAGCAGCGAGGTGCGGGCGAGGCTCAGGGGGTCCAGGTTGAAGTGGCTCGCCACGTGAACCGCTGACGCGCCGGAGGCCAGGCCGGCCGCGAGCGCCGCGCGGTCGAAGGAGGAGTCCAGCAGCCCTTTCCCTTCCATGACCCCCGAGTGGCCGCCGCCGCCCACGATGGCCTCGATTTCGGCCGCCACTCCCGGAAGCGCCGGGTAGCCCGGCCAGGCGGCCGTCACGCCCATGGCCGCGGCCGAGGGCTTTCCGACCGGCCCGGCATCCCCCATCCTCTCCAGGGTCGAGCTCGTGAAGACTGCCGTGGGATAGAGCTCGGCCAGCCACTTCTGCCCGTTCCACATGGCCGCCGCGGGCACGTAGCGGAGCGGGCCGTCCAGGGAGAGGGCCAGGGTCCTCGAGCCGGCTTTCCTGAGGTCGTCCTCCAGAGGGCCTATGAGCGCGTCGAAGAGCCTTTTCCCCGACGGACGGGGATCGCTTTCGGGGTCGCCCACCAGGGATCTGAACTCGAATGCGAGCTTCCAGAGCTCGCGCATGCCTATGGCGGACTCCCGCGTGACGGTCCCCCCCGGAGTCACAAGCACCAGGAAAACCCTGTCGGCGGAAGAAACGGTGTAGATCAGGGCGGGCGAGCCGTCGGCCGCGGCGAGCCGCCTCCTCGTCTCCGCAAGCCTAGCCGCCGCCGCCGATCCCGCAGCGCTTCCCCCCCCGCTTTCGCCGATGAGCCGGGGAAGGGCCGCGAGGATCCCCAGGAAGGCCTCCCTCGACTCGGCTTCCCTGGCCCCCAGTCCCGCCAGGCGCCTCTCGCCGTCCGAATCGAGCTTCCCTTCCGTCTGCTTCCCCACGAGCTCCGCCCTTTCGGACTCCAGCGCCGAGCTGAGACCGGCGGCGGCGATAAGGGCCTCCCAGGCCGCCTCCTCGGGGGTGCCGGTGAAGAGCCCGGCCGGATCCCCCGGCCGGGCAGCGGAAAGCCCGGAGCGGGCACCTGCCGGGGAGGCCGCGTTCCCGGACGCCTCCTGGACCCCGGCCGCGCCTTCTTCCGGGGGAGCGGCGGAAGCCCGCCCGCCGGCCGTTTCCGGGGGCCCGCCGGGCGGCTCCTTCTCTCCGGCTCGGTCGGGGTCGAGGGCCAGGTACTCGTCCTTCTTCATGAGCTCCAGGACCGCGAGGGCCTCGTCGCTTCTCCCGGATTTCATCAGATGGCTGAAAAGGAGGCGGTAGCGGTCGGCCACGCTGCTGAAATAGCTCTGCCTCAGCCAGGATTCCGCCATATCGACGGTGTCGCGGGTCTTTTCCGCGGAGGCCACGGAAAGCTTCAGGTAGAAGACGGCGCGTGAGCGGTCCTTCAGGGCGGACCACACCGCCCCCAGGCCGTAGGCGGCCTGGGCCGCGAGCTCGCTTAAGGGGCCCGCAATCCTGGCGGACGATTCCAGGGCCGTCTCAAGGTGTCCCAGCGCCCCCCGGAGATCGCCCAGGGCGAAGAGCGCCCCGGCAAGGTTTATCCGGGAGGATATGGTTTCGACGTGGCCGGGGCCCAAGGCGCGTTCCAGACCGGCGAGCGACGTCTCGAGCTGCTCCCTCACGGCCGAGTCGTCTCCCGTTTTCATGAGGAGCCAGGCGATCCTCCTCCGGGCCGAGAGGGCCCTCGGGGAGTCCGGTCCCCAGCTCCGCTCGTGCCAGGCGAGCGTCCGGGCCATGAGTTCCAGCGCCTGGCGGTACTCCCCGGTCTCGCCGAGCGACACGGCCAGGTTCTCTCGCATCGCGACCGTCTGGGGATTGTCCTCGCCGAGCGACTTCTCGGACGCCAGGAGGGCGCGCAGCCGGAGGTCCCTCGCCTCGGCCAGGGCGCCCAGGGACTGGAGCGACTGGGCCAGAGAATCCCTGGTGCCGGCGGTATCCGGGTGATCCGGGCCCAGGACGCGTTCCCTGGCAGCCAGGATGTCCAGGAGCGTCTCCCTTGCGGCGGCGTACTCCCCCGATCTGAGCATGGACAGGGCTATGTTGTGGCGGATCCCGAGCGAGTCGGGATGCTCCTTCCCAAGCCGACCCTCCGTGTCCTCCAGGGCGTCGCCCAGCAGGCTCCGCGCCGCGCCGTAGTCGCCGAGCTCGTTCAGGACGGCGCCCAGGGACGCCCGTGTCGCGGCGATGCCGGCGCGATCGGGGAATGGAGCCTTCTCCTGGCCGGCCAGCGCCCTCTCCAGCTCGCCGCGCGCCGAAGCCGCGTCCCCGGACTGGACCAGAAGCTGGGCATGAAGGCCCAGCGTCCTCAGCGTGTCATGGTGTTCCGCGCCGAGCGTCCGCTCGCGCGAGGCCAGCACCTGGGAAACCAGGGCCGCCGCCTCGCCCGTCTCTCCGAGCCTGGCGCATATGGCCGAAAGCATCTCCTTCAGGTCGAGGGTAAAGCCGTCGTCGGGGCCCAGCGTCCTTTCCGCCGACCCTATCGCCCCGCGGTAGATGTCCCGCGCTTCGGCAAGCTCTCCGGACGCCGCCAGGCACGTGGCGTAGATGCCCTTCAGGGTCAGGGTGGATCTGCCGTCCGGCCCCTGCGCCCTCTCCCTGGCGGCCAGTGCCGGTCCCAGGTGGTCCCGGGCACCGCCGTAGTCCCCGAGCTTGAGCAGGACCGAGCCCAGGTTGACCCGCGTGGAGACGGTGAGGGGGTGCTCCTCCCCGAGCGTCAGCTCTCTCCCCTCGAAGGAGCGGGCAAGCGCGTCCCTCGACGATTCGAGATCTCCAATCGTTCCCAGGACGTATCCCAGATCGTTCAGGTTCTGGAGCAGATCGGCATGATGCCTGCCCTGGCTCCGCTCCCTGGCTGCGGCGGCCGCCCTGAGGCCGTCCCTTGCCTCCGCGAAGTTTCCCAGCCGGATGTCGGCGGACGCCAGGGCGGTCCTGGCATCGGAAGTCAGCGGGTGGCCGTCCCCGAGCGTCCGGGAGAGCGTTTCCGAGACTTCGGAGAAGATCGCCCTTGCCGCTCCGAAGTCGCGCCCGGCCATGAGGGCCTGCCCGGATCCGGCAAGCGCCCTCTGGGCGTCGAGGCTGTCCGGACCCTGCGATTCCGCGTATCCGTCCGCGAGGCTCCGGTAAACGGCGCCGGCCCCCTCCGCGTCCCCGGCCGCGACGAGAACTCCCGCGAGCGCCTCCCGCGACGCCATGGCCTCGCGGCTGTCCGGCCCCAGGAGAGCGGCATGCGCGGCGGCAACTTCGCGCGCCGCCGCCAGGGCATCCGCCACGCGGTTCGCGCGCGCGGGATCCGCTGACCACGCCGCCGCCTCTGCCGCGGTCGCGGCCAGCGACCGTCTTGCCGAAAGTGCCTGGAGGCTGTCCCTGCCCATGGCGGCGCCGGAGGCTTCCGCCACCCGGGCGAGCTCGTCCAGTGCCCCTTCCGGATCCCCCTCGCCCGCCCGGAACCGCGCGGCCGTCTCCCTCGCGAAAAGCGCCTCCGCCGAGTCGGGGCCGAGCGCCCCGGACAGCCGGGCAGCAGCGTCCGCGGCCTCACTGCCGGCACCGGCCAGATCCTCTC